>JBOHZD010000138.1:0-5856 GCA_050738315.1 Woeseiaceae bacterium | reverse complement strand
GTTGCTGCACTGTTCGGGGCATTCATAGTGTTCTGGCGGGCTGGAGCAATGCACAATAGATATATCGTGATGTTCGCCGTGGCGCTCGCCTTGGCCGCAGCATTCGGACAACTCCTGTCCGGCAGTTAGCAATCATCGATCAGAGTGACATGAATGCTGACGAGGCAATGTCATTCGTACGAGAACACGGCATCGTCCTGGCATCGGCCAAGGGACCGGTTCCGCGACTGGCGGAGGCCATCGCTGGTGAGCCCATCAAAGGAAGTTGGTGGGCTCATTCCAAAAGCCATCAGATCTTCGCCATATTCCAGGAGATCGGCGAATCACCCGACATTCTGACTTGTCGCCTCGTCAATGGAAAAGTGACGCTTGTTCATCGCCGGCTTTGGCCGGCTTTGGTTCGTGTCGCAGACCGGTTCCATGCAAACCAGCTAGCACAGGTGCACCAGGAGCACACAGCTTCGGGATACCATGTCGGCCACGAACTTCCTTTTCCGCAATGGGTACCTCCTGAAGTGACCGAAGCGGCGAAGCGTCTCGATGAACGAGAGGCATGCCGCATGCTGGGTTCGTGGGTAGTGCCGCCTGACAAGTCGAACAAGCCGACCGGGCGGAAGAAGTCGCGGCCCTCGATGTAGCAAAGCGTGAATGCGGACAGCGTCACGTGAACCATTACCTCGAACCGGTCCTCGTGTCATCCTGCGTTTGTCTTTGAACGGACAGGTGTTGCCGAAGTCATCAGCATCACCGATTCCCGGAACACGCCCGCTATACGCCTGCTGGAGAAAGTCGGCATGCGGCGAGTCGCCACCGAAAGTTCTGTATTTCACGGTGCGCCCTGCGTCGAATACGTTTATGCATGCAACTGCGGCCGTCCCTGGCCGTGATTGGCTGTGACCAGGCTTTTGACCAGGAGGAACATCATGCAGACGATTCAAAAGATTACCCCGTGCTTGTGGTTCGACGACCAGGCCGAGGAGGCAGCGAAGTTCTATACCGGCATCTTCAAGAACTCGAAAATCGGCAAGATCGCCCGTTATGGCGAAGAGGCCCAGCAGTGCGGCTGGCGGACAAATTCGGCGTGTCATGGCAAATCGTACCCGTTGTCGTGTCCGAAATGGTCGGCGACCCGGACACCCGGAAATCTCAAAAAGCCATGGCGGCGTTGCTTCAAATGAAAAAGATCGACATTGCCGAGCTCGAGCGGGCGTACGCCGCATAGCAGGTATCGCGGGAGGAAAACCTCTTGGGGCCTATTGTCGGGTATTTCGGACTTGCCGTAGAATTCAAAATAGAAGAAGTAAAAGTCGGGAGATTGATCCAAGGCTTCCCGAACATCCCCCAAGAGGATATTTCCATGTCGAAACGACGCAGCTTGTTGTTGGGTGCGACATTTGCCGCCGTTGCCGGCACCGCCCTTTATTCGTTTGCACAAACGTCCGAATCAGGCGGGCAGGAGTCCATGGATCGCGGCAGATATCTCGTGAAAATAGCAGGCTGCAATGACTGTCACACCCCGGGCTATGCGATGATGGGCGGCAACGTTCCCGAAAATGAATGGCTGACGGGCGATCGACTCGGTTGGCGCGGGCCGTGGGGCACGACTTACCCGATCAACCTCCGGTTGTATATGCAGGACCTGACCGAAGATCAATGGATCCAGGTCGCACAGACCGTCCAGTCCCGGCCGCCAATGCCGTGGTTCGCCCTGCACGACATGTCACAGGACGATCTACGCGCCATCTATCGTTTCATGAGGTCTCTCGGGCCCGCAGGCGAGCCCGCGCCGAATTTCGTGCCGCCGGACCAGGAGCCCAAGGGGCCGTACATTCTGTTCCCGGCGGCGCCCGAATAATGCCATTTCCCGCCGATGGCGAGATGAGGACGTGGCTTACCACGACGCCGGGTCCACGCAGTAGTACTTGCTGAACTGCGAATAGAGCTCCGGGAACTTCTGTTTGACCTCGCGCGGCTTCTCGAAAAACGATTCGGTGGCGACAGCAAAGAACTCGGCCGGCGCCGTCAACGCATAGTCGTCGAAAACAGGGTCGCCGCCAGCTTCCGGCGACTCGACCAGCGATTCGTAGGTTCGGGTGAGTACCCCGGCCCATTCCCGATACTGGGATTTGTCGGCGAGAATCGGCAAGCCTTCGACATCCGTGTTTTCCTCATCGAGCTTATGGGCAAACTCGTGCAGCACGACGTTTTCCCCATTGCTCGTGCCGCAGAAATTATCCGCAACGTCCTGCCATGAGAGGATTACCGGTCCCCGCTGCCATGACTCGCCCGCCCGGGCGTCCTGGCCGCGAATTTCTACTTCACCATCGTAATACACGTCATCGACGAGATAGGTGTCCGGGTAGACAAGAATCGACGTGAAGCCGGGAAAATACCGCGCGTCGCGATTCAGGAGCAGCATGCACGCGTTTCCTGCAATCGTTACCCGGATTTCGTCGGTGATCTGCAGTCCGCCGCATCCGAAAAATCTTTTCTCGTGCAGGAATACATTGACATGGCCGCAAAGCTCCTGCTTCAGCGCTTTCGGCATTTTCCGATGCAGGGGGACATTGCGCTCGAGGATTTCCCTGTACACCGAAGGAAACGGAGTCGCGAAATGCTTTGCCCGACGCCAGCGACGAAACCGGGGAGGCACGATGATGACCGCCACGGCGATGGCAACGAACAGTAGAACCAGAAAGTATGCCAACCTCGAGTCACCGTAGAGCAAGAAACCTGCGGCTGCCCTCCGCACCGGCCACCGATTCTAAGCTCGAACCGGGTCGTTTATGGTCTATTATTGTCTTTCGTGGCGCGGTATCGCGCTGCGGGGGTATTGGGGGAACAAGATGCCCGGGTTTACGAGCAGTCAATGGCAGAAAATCGATACCGAGCTCGAGAACAATCCGAACCGGTACGGACTTCCGATACGACGCAACAAGTCGGTCGTCATCGGCTCGTTCAATGCCCTGAAGCTCGGCAGCAGCAAGAATGCCGACAAACGATGGGAGTTCCTGCGGAACATCGCATCTCGCTTCGATCTCCTCGCGATTCAGGAGGTTATGGATGAACTCTCGGGCATTCGCCGGCTGCATCAATCCCTGGGATCGTCCTACAGGCTCGTTGTTTCCGATACGA
The DNA here is from genome assembly GCA_050738315.1 of Woeseiaceae bacterium. Lineage (GTDB taxonomy): Bacteria > Pseudomonadota > Gammaproteobacteria > Steroidobacterales > Woeseiaceae > IDS-8. Next base: position 2,721 of record JBOHZD010000138.1, on the reverse strand, counting down.
CCGGCGCGTTTCCGGGCGATCCGGGCCTGCGGGAGCGCCTCGCGTTCCTCTATCGACCGTCCCGGATCGAACTGAGGGAACTGGTCTCGGACATCAGCTACGACCGTTCGCGTATCGTGGAGACCGTGCGAGTGGACATCGATACGTGGAAGCAGTTTTTCCACGATATCGATCATGAGAACGAACTAAGGGTGCAGGAAGGAAAAAAACCGAAATCGTTGAGCCAGTACGCTCACCCTGCATTCACTACTTTCATCCGCACGCCGCACTGTGCATCCTTCGCAATAAAGCCGAGGGGCAATGCCAAGCCGGTCGAGTTCCTCGCCATTAACGCGCACACGCTGTACGGCAAGAGCAAAACGGAGCGAAACCGCGAATTCTTCGCGCTTCTGGACTGGATCATTCAACGCGCCAGGTCATCAAAGCGCATGTATTTCAAGAACATGATCGTCATGGGTGATTTGAATATGCAGTTTGGCGATGCAACCATACGCCGCTCCGAAATAATCCAGAAACTGCATCAGCTCGAAAGCAATCTTTTGACAGGAGACGACGCCGCAAGAGCCAACTTCCCGTTTCTCGACGTGCATCCGTCGATGCAAAGTCTCTTTCATACCAACGCAAGAAAGAAAGAGACGTTTGACCATATTGCGTTGTTCATCGACGAGCACGAGAAAGGTTTGCCAACAACCACGGACAACAGGCAAGCCGGGCAGAACGGAAAAGACGGGTACGACTACGGAGTGTTCGACTTCACGGAACTGTTCTCGCAGGTCATACACGGCAAGTTATTGGACGACCTGAGCAGCAGCCAGATTTCAGCGCTGTTGTCCCGGGTGAATGCAGACGTGTCGGATCACATGCCGATCTGGGCGCGAATCCCGATTCCAGGAGTGTAACGTCCGGCACGGCCCGTAAGGCGCGTTGTTGCATTGCCGTCGAAGAGCCGTTCCTTTCCTTCAGGCCATCCGCCCTGCGATGGCTGTGGCGATGCCGGCGTGCGCGGCATTCCTGGCATCCGCCGATGCGCTCGAACCGGAAAGATAGGCTGCAATCAGAATCGGCTTGCGCTGCGGCGGCCAGGTGATCGCCACGTCGTTGGCGGCGCCGTTCGCGCCCGTACCGGTTTTGTCGCCGGCGCTCCAGTCCTGCGGCAGGCCGGCACGGAGACGCGACAGGCCGGTCGTGGTTTGCTTCATCCAGCCAATCAACTGGTCGCGTGACGCCGCTGACAATACGTCGCCGAGCAGAAACATCCGTGACCTAATCGGCGCGGCGTCCTTCGAATATTCGCACAGCCCGATCGAGATGTGCCAGAACGGCGGCGCGTTCGGCATCGCTGTTGTAATCCTCATGAGGTGCCGCCGATTCGCGGATGCGCTCGATCCAGGCGATGAAATAGTCGGCGTCCTCGGTGGAACGCGGTTGCTTGCCGTCGATCGTGATGTACACCGGGCTGGTCGTGGCAAAGGGGTACAGATCGAACACCATCGGGTGTGAGCCGTCATTCCACGCGCGCAACACGAGCCAGCCGCTTTCCCTGACGGGTAGGCTGCCGTGGAGATCGGCCGACGTTCGCTGCTCGTGCTCGATCGTCTCGATGACTTCGCCGTTGTAGACGAGTTCCAGATGATCCACCGGCACAATCGAGCGCATGAAGCCGGAGTACGCGAGTTCATGTTCGCCCGCCCCGAGTTCGATTTCCGCGCCGGGCTCGTGTCCGTCGACGGTCAGCCCGAGCAATGGCCCGTTGGTCGCCATCGTGTGCCCGGCTTTGAGACCGGCGAGCCAGGCGTCGCCCCGCGCAGCCGGATCGGCAGCGCCATCGACGGAATGCACGTAAGTGCGGTTGACGCCCACGGGTCCGCGCAGCGATGCGTAATTGGCCATGGCATCGGTGCCGGCCGCCGCCGCGATCCGGAAGCCGCAATTCAGCAGGCGGTACCAGACTTCCGCCGATGCGCGATGATCGGAAAAACCGACGACTTCGTAATAGTCGATTTTGCCGAGCGCCACGTCGACCGGCAGGGCATTGGTCAGGCTCGCGTCGGTCTCGGGATTGGGCGGCGGCGCCCCAAACGGATGCACGTAGCCGACTGCGGCGTTCTGCGCGTGTGCAAGGTCTGCGATGGCCGCATTGTCGGGGTACAGGCTCGCCGTGCCAGTCGCGGGATAAGCGACGTAACCGGGAATCAGGTAGTGGTCGTTCAGTCCCAGCAGGCCCATGTGGCCCCAATAGCTGGTGTGATACTCCTGCGAATGCGCGAGCAGCACCTCGTCCGTCGAGGCCGCATCCGGCGCAGCCGAGAAATACGCGATATCCGGGACTCGCTGCTCCTTGTTGACGACGAGGTTGAAGACGACGTCGAGGTCTTCCGCCGCGGCCTGTTGAACCAGCCTCTCCGGTGTATTGCGATAGGTGCCGCCGTAGTTCATATGAACATGCACGTCGCCGCTCTGCCACGACCTCCAGGTACCCGGCAGATCAAGCGGCTCGAGTTCGATCCGCAGAATTTCCCGGCGCTCCGCCTGGATGTTCACACTGCGTGTTTCGATTTCATGTTCGACGCCGCGCCATACGGTTACTTTTGCCATTCCGGCCGGCAAGCGAACCGCGGCGTTTCCGTCCGTATGAAAATAATGCGTCTCGAACGCGGCGAGGTCGCGATCGTAGCTGTCATCGGCGTGCATCCAGCTCGTGTCCGGTGCGTAACTGCGTCC
>JBOHZD010000137.1:0-4003 GCA_050738315.1 Woeseiaceae bacterium | reverse complement strand
TTTGAGCTGCTGGTGGTATTCTTCAAGGTTTCGCTTCCTGCGCTCCGCGTAATATTCCAGCTATTGCCGGATCACGGCGATCTTTTTGAGGTAGCGGGCAAGGCCGACCTGCGTCCAATGCCTTCGCAAATGGCGCTCCTGCTCGGCCTTGATGTGCGCGAGCAGCACCTTCCATTCGTGCATCTGGCGGATTTTCATTTTCTGCCAGAGCAGGTCCAGTTTTGAGCGGCGCTGTTTCTGGATGGCTTTGAGCTTCGCGGCGGTTTCCTCGGCTGCGGCACGCCGTTTGGCACTTGCGCGGGCAGCATCGTGCTGCGCCTGCCCGACACGATGCTCCTGAGCCTGGGCGATCGTAGCTCGCCGATCTGGGCCAGCTGTTCAGGTCTTGCAACCACAGCTTCTACCCCAGGCCTCGGATGAACAACCTCCATAGCAGCCACACCTAGGCCGCCGCGGCCAGGGCGCCGAGCTGCTGCGTCGCGGGCCGGTGTGCGGCGGTCGCGCAAGTGCGTGGTGGACCAAGCCCGACGAATGATCCTGCGCGCTTGGGTGCGCGGATTGTGGGGTTAGCCGCTCCTTACATACAAGGAGATCGCCGACCTGCTTACCTATGCCGGCTATCCGACGTCGCTCAATGACGTGAAGAAGGCGAAAGCGCAAGGTGGCGACCCGGAGCCGAACTCGATCCCGGCCGATGGTCCAGGCGTCCTCGAGTTCATGAGGACCATACTGTGTCTCTGCCCCACGTTCGATTACCGGCAGCTGGTTGATCAAGAGATCGATCTGGACATGAACGATCTGGCCTTACGGGCTGCCGCGTGAGCCAATCGCTGTTGGCTACCTACCTCGGCCGGCAGCGCTACGAGCCAGGACTCGCTGGGGACCACCACGGCAAAGCCGGATGATGCCGGACGCATTCGGCTCGATATCAGCCCCAACCAGGCTAGCCACGGCCACGTCTTAGGGCTCTTCCGCAAGGCGTGTCGGATCCTCCGCTTGCACCCGACCGTGCACGCCCAAACCAACGGCAAGGCCGAGCGCTTCATCCAGATCCTCTTGCACGAAGGGGCCTACCCCCTGCTGTACCGTAGCTCCGACACGCGCCGCTGATCTTCCCAGGTGGCTGCGCCTTAAATGTTGCACTGACGACCTCAACCCGATTACCCGGACAGGCTCGTAGCGCGTAGCTGAGCGGGCCCAATGAGAACGAGGCGAACGAGTTCGGCTTGTCGGTTGACCCCGGTCTTGTCGAAGATTCGCTTAAGGTATGCGCGGCCGGTGTTGACGGAGATGCGCAGCGCCTTTGCCGCCTGTTCAACGGATTTGCCCTGCACAAGCAGCGCTGCAAGTCGCGCCTCCACTCGACTGAGCCCGTGAAGCTGACACAACCATGCCTCATGCACGTTTACCGACCGATCCGGGTCGGTGAGGAGGATGGCGGCCGCGGAACGCGTCCCGGCCAACAGGCAGCGAACGCCGCGTACCGGCGAGACCACGACCTGGAGCGGTCGCGCCGCCAAACGTCGGGAGATGCGCAATGCCCCTCCGGGGTCCGTCGACCGGCCGCGCGCAGTTTGAATGGATCTCGTGACGAGACTGCGTAATTTCTGAGTTTCTTGCTCGTTAGAAGCCCGTAGCTCTCCGCCGCGGACCGTGAGACCATCCCTCGCCTCGAGGATGTCCTCAGCACGTCGGCTCGCGAGAAGGACCTCGCCTACCTCGTTGACCAATAAGATTCCGGTCGGCAAGAGATCGAGCGCGCGCTTGGCATCATCGCGCTCCATCTGTAGCTGCGACAAGCGGCGATACAGCCGTACCGCCTGCTCAAAATGTGGCAGCAGGCGACGCAGCATCCCAACATCGTCCGGTCCAAACGACTCCTTCACCAGCGGCCGCATGACTGCCAGATAGACGATGCTACTGCCCTCTCGCCGGACGACACCGGTGAGGCGGTGGTGCAGGTGCTGCGGTCTGAGCCACTCATTATAGAACTCGGTCGTTACCAGCTCGGCGTCGGGAACGAGCTGCTGGCCAGTGCTGATCGTCCCGACGGGCTGGTAATAGCTCTCCTCGCGCAGCCAGACGTTGTGCCGAGAATACCACTCAGCATACGATCGGACATACGCTGGGTCGTAGCCAGCAGCATGCGGGATGGTGCCCTCTCGCAGGCCAAAGTTATGCGTGCTCAATGCACAGGCCGAGCCGCCGAAACTCGTCGCTACGTGGCGGAGGAGGGTAGGCCAGAGTTCTGGCTTGCTCGCCGCCTCGTAGATCTCGACCACGGAAGAGCGAAGGCGTTCCTCATACATGGTAACCCTATAGAATACCCATAAAATGCTAGGCATCTAGAGTCAAGGGGTAACCCTACAAGGCGATCGCATTAGGCGGCGTTGAGGATGTTGAGGAGGAAGGCGTCGTCCCAGCCGGCGCGCTTGATCTTGCCGCGGGTCGAGCCGGGATCGGGGTTGGCGTGCAGGAGGTTGAGGGCGAAGCGCCGCAAGCGGGCGAGGTTCTCGGGCGCGTGGTCCTTGCGGGCGCGCGCCAGGTCGAGCTGCATATAACGATGCTGCCGTCCTCCTCGAGAACAACAACGATTGGCAGCTCCATGGCCGAACTCACACCACCGGCCACCAACGCCGAGCCGCTCCAACTTCCACCCCAAACCGCCTGACCGATGGACACCTCAGTGCGTCTCCGAAATTCGACGACCTTGACGGACGTGACGAGCCGCTCACTCGGTCCTCTCCTGCTCGAGGCGGGACGCGCTGCAACCTTGTACCCAAATGGGTATATCGCGGCCTGACACCCACCAGTAGACAACTATTGGCGTAAGCACGATGGCCACATGGCCACATAGAAACGGAGGGAAGGCTGGATTCTATCAGGACCTAGTTGCGGCCTCTCAATATCATGGCGTGTATCAAAGTGAGATCACTGGGCTCGGTCTGCGACACGCGCCCGCTGAGGCATCGAGTCGTCCGCACAGTCGCAGTCGCCTGAACTGAGGCCAAATGGCACTCAAGCAGGCGGGTAGCGTGCATTTTTGCGCGCATAGTCTGCTGTACCTTCCACAAACGATGATGCATCTATCCAGCCGAGATGATGCATGTGTCTAGCCGAAAGGCGGAACTCTATTCTAGAGGATCGATCTAGCAAGGGCCATGTCAATGAGATCAGGAACACGAAAGCGCGTGCTAGTGACGGGAGGGGCTGGTTTCCTCGGATCGCACCTCTGCGAGCGGTTGTTGCGCGATGGACACGATGTGCTCTGCGTCGATAATTTTTTCACCGGGGCGCGCGAAAACATCGTACATTTAGTCGGAGAATCATACTTCGAGTTAATGCGTCATGACATAACATTTCCTCTATACGTCGAAGTCGATGAAATCTATAATTTGGCGTGCCCGGCCTCTCCGATGCAATATCAGTTCGACCCTGTGCAGACCACCAAGACCAGCGTCACTGGGGTCATCAATATTCTGGGCCTAGCGAAGCGGACCAAGGCTAAGGTGCTCCAAGCCTCGACCTCCGAGGTCTACGGCAATCCAGAAGTGCACCCGCAGACCGAGGACTACTGGGGCCGGGTAAACCCGGTGGGACCGCGTGCCTGCTACGATGAGGGCAAGCGTTGCGCTGAAACGCTATTCTTCGATTATCAGCGTCAACACGGGCTGCGGATCAAGGTGGCGCGGATCTTCAACACATACGGTCCGCGCATGCACCCGGCCGACGGCCGGGTGGTCTCAAACTTCACCCTCCAGGCTCTCAAGCGAGAGCCTGTTACGGTGTTCGGCAATGGCCTCCAAACGCGGGCGTTCTGCTACGTCGATGATCTGATCGACGGACTGGTGCGGCTGATGGGAAGCCCTGACGATGTGAGCGGGCCGATCAACCTTGGCAACCCTGTCGAGGTGACCATGAGCGAATTGGCTGAGCTTATTCTGCGCCTCACCGGCTCTAACGTCGAAGTGGTGTACCGTCCGCTACCAGTGGACGATCCTGC
>JBOHZD010000136.1:0-14953 GCA_050738315.1 Woeseiaceae bacterium | reverse complement strand
GGATTGCCGTTCTCGTCGTGGTTGCGGAAGAGCGGCAGGCGGCCCAGCTCGATTCTCCGAGTACCGTCGTCGAGGCTCCGCTCGAACCCGGAGATGTAGTCGTACACCAGTTTGGACGCCGACGTGTTCTGGCAGACGACAATAAAGCAGGGGGGCACGTCCACTTTCTCGATCTGCCACAGTTCGAATGTTTTCTCGTAATGGCCATACAGCGCCTGCAGTGCCGTCTGGAGCGGGGGCGGAAGATCCAGTGGATTGAGGTCCTTCGCTTTGCTGCGGCGCTTCTTCGGCATGTCGGCGCGGATGTTGTTCCAGAGATCCCGGAACATCGGCATGTCACCGCCCGGGATGTTGTCGGCGATCGGCACGCGCGGCAACTTGACGATGCCGCACTCGATCGCATCCATCAGCGAGAAGTCGCTCATGGTCCACGGGAACAGCGTGCCTTCCGGGTAACCCGAGCCGCGCAGGAAAAACGGCGTGGCGGAGAGATCGATGGCGCGGTTGAGCCCGATCTTGCGATTGACGGCTTCGAGCCCGGAGATCCACAGGCGGGCCGCTTCGTTGTTCTCCTGCGCCGCCTTCCTGTCGTCGCCCTTCAGGTCGTCCACGTCGGTGGACCCCGGCTTCTCCCGGTAGCAGTGGTGGGCTTCGTCATTCAGCACCAGAATATTCTTCATGCCCATCAGCTCCGGCATGACGCGCTGGAGCATCTGGCCTTCCGTTTCGAGGGTCTGCAGCGCGTCGCCCCTGCCCTGGAGCAATGAACGGCCGCCCTTCGAAAGCTGCAGGCGCTCGCGCAGCTTGAAGGCGTGGTAGTTCGTGATGACGATCCGGGCGCGCTTGATGTCCTCCAGCAGGTCGCCCGGGACAAGCTCGCGGCTTGCATAGTAGCTGTCGGGATCGTTCGGCTGCAGGACGCGCAGGCGATCCTTGATCGTGAGTCCGGGAGCGACCACGAGGAAGCCGCGCGTGAAGCGTTTGCTCTGCGGATGCCGGACCGCGTTGATCGTCTGCCAGGCGATCAGCATGGCCATGACCGTTGTCTTCCCGGCGCCGGTGGCGAGCTTCACGGCGAGGCGCATGAGTTCGGGATTCGCGTCGTTGTTGGCGTCGGCGAGATGCTCGAGGAACCGCTGGCCCGACTTGCCAATCTGCGGCGCGACTTCCGTGAGCCAGATGACGGTCTCCGCAGCCTCGACCTGGCAGAAGAACGGTCGGATGTCGTTGAACGGGTGATCCCGCCAGTGACGTAGCAGGCGAGCCGTTTCAGCCGTAACACGCCAGTCGGCTGAATTCGGCAACTGCCGCCAGCGGTCAACCTCGTCCCTGACGGCATTGACGACGGCCGTGTGGTCGAACTGCTGCTGTTCGGTCGAAAGTCCCTTTCCCTCGTCAAAGACCAGCGCGGCCTGTTTCGAGCCCTTCCGCTTCTTCGGCTTCGGGATGGGCGTGATGAGATCGGCGCGGCGGCGCGACTCGATGATTTTCTGCGTGGGCTGGCCTTTCCCGTCCAGCTCCCAGTGCCGGCCGGGACACTCGTACGGCGAGTTCAGGATGGGCTGCTTGAAGAAGGCGTCGGTCATCCGTCAGGTCCGCCGAGTTCTCTGCAAATGCCCTGCCGCCTGCTTCGCCTGCGCGAGCCGTGTCGTTCGTGCTACCCCCATGACGGGCCAAATATACCCACAAAGAGCAGAAAATGCCGTTAATTCCACACCGATGTGCCGATAGAATGCCGTGCGGTTCGAGTGGAGGGTCGCGTTTTGTCTCGGCTATGGATATACTTTTTATGGATGTATATCAACCCGGTTCTGATCTGATGCAGGTTTCAAAGTGGGGCAACAGCCTCGCCATCCGGCTGCCCGCGGCCGTCGTGAAGGCGCTCGGCCTCAGGGAGGGGGACGACGTGACCGTTCACGTCGCCGGCAAAGCGAGCCTCGAAGTCGAAAAGCGTCCCGACAGGCAGGAGCTCCTGGCGCGGCTGCGGAAGTATCGGGGGCGCCTGCCGCCCGACTTCAGGTTCGATCGGCTCGAGGCCCATGAACGGGACTGATTGCTTCTTCGATACGAACGTCCTCCTCTACCTGCTGTCGGCGGATGCGAGCAAAGCCGACACGGTCGAGCGCTTGCTCGAGGTATCCGGCAGCATCAGCCTCCAGGTGCTCAACGAATTCACCGCCGTTGGAAAGGGTAAGCTCGGGCTTTCTTTTGCGGAAATCTCCGATGTGACCGGCACGATCAGGGCCATCTGCAGCGTCCACCCGCTGACGGAAGAAACGTATGATCGCGGTGTCAGGATCGCCGGGAACTACGGCTTCCGGGTCTACGATTCCATGATCGTCGCTGCGGCGCTCACCGCCGGGTGCGACACGCTCTATTCGGAAGATCTCCAGCACCGCCAGCTCATCGACGACAGGTTGACGGTCGTCAATCCCTTCCATTCCTGACCCGGTCGTTCAGGGTCGCAGCTGGCCCGCGCCGCGTACGACATACTTGTAACTCGTCAGTTGCTCGGCACCGACCGGACCGCGCGCGTGGACCCGGCCGGTCGCAATGCCGATCTCCGCGCCCATGCCGAATTCGCCGCCGTCGGCGAACTGGGTCGAGGCGTTGTGCATGACAATTGCGCTGTCGACAGCCGACAGAAACCTCGCGACCGCCGCCGGATCCTCCGCGACGATGCTCTCGGTATGGCCCGACCCGTAGCTGCGAATGTGTTCGATGGCATCCTCGACTCCATCGACCGCGCGCACCGAGATCACCGCATCGAGATACTCGGTGACCCAGTCCTGCTCTGCAACAGGCAAGACCACAGGCGAAATATCCCGGATAACAGGGTCGCCGCGGATTTCGCAACCGGCCTGCGCGAGCGCTGCCACGATCGACGGCATGAACCTGTCGGCTGCCCTGCGATCCACCAGCAAGGTCTCGGCCGCCCCGCAGATCCCCGTCCGGCGCATTTTCGAATTGAGCACGATCTCCCGCGCCATCGCGGGGTCCGCGGACTCGTGCAGGTAGACATGGCAGATGCCCTCGAGATGCCCGATGACCGGCACGCTCGCCTCTTGCTGCACGCGGCGAATCAGGCTCTTGCCGCCTCGCGGAATCAGGACGTCGAGGTACTCCCGCATCGACGACAACAGGTAACCGGCCGCCGCCCGGTCCGGAGTCGGGACGAGCTGCACCGCCGCGGGCGGCAGGCCGGCGTGCTGCAAGCCCGCGACCACGCACTCGTGCAGCGCGCGGTTCGATTCGAAACTCTCCGAGCCACCGCGCAATATCACCGCGTTACCCGATTTGATGCAGAGCCCCGCCGCGTCCGCGGTGACGTTCGGCCGGCTCTCGTAGATCATGCCGATCACGCCGAGCGGCACGGAGACGCGCTGGATCGCCAAGCCGTTCGGCCGGGTCCAGTCCGCAAGAACGCGGCCCAGCGGCTCCGGTAACGCGGCAATCGCCTCCAGACCGGCGGCGATACCTTCCAGTCTTTCGACGTTCAGCGCCAGCCGGTCCAGCAAGGCGGCGCCAGCCGCATGCTCGCGCGCCTTGCCCAGGTCATCCTCGTTCGCGGCAAGAATCGAACCGGCCCGGTGACGAATTTCCCCGGCCGCCGCGCCGAGCGCTGCGTTGCGCTGATCGCCGTCGCACAGCGCGAGTGCCCGCGCAGCCTGCCGCGCGGCACGGCCGAGTTCGTCCATCAATTCCGGGATGGCCTGCGCCGGAACAGCTTCACGCGTTTCAGTCCTCGAGGTCACAGGTCGGTACCGAACATCACGAGGTCGTTGCGGTGGACCATCGTCGAACGTCCCGGATGACCCAGGCGCGCCGCGATGTCCGCCGAACGGCAGCCAGCGATTTTCAGCGCCTCATCGCTCTCGTAGGCAACCAGACCGCGGCCGAGTTCCTGGCCGTCCATACTAATAAGTGTCACCGGATCGCCGCGGCCGAACTTCCCGATGACGTCCACCACGCCGACGGGCAGCAGGCTGCTGCCGCCCGCCAGGGCGGTGACGGCGCCCGCATCCAGACGGAGCTGACCCCGTATTTCCAGTGCGCCCGCCAGCCACTGCTTGCGTGCCGCGGCGGGTGAGCCTCGTGCATGAAAAACCGTGTGCCGCGCGCCGTCGATCAGCGCTTTGACCGGCCGTATTGCAGCCCCGTTCGCGACGATCGTGGAACAGCCCGCGTGCGTCGCGATACGGGCAGCCTGCAGTTTGGTGGCCATGCCGCCGCTGCCGGCGCTGCTGCCTGGCCCGCCGGCCATGGCCAGCATCTCGTCGGTGATCGTGTCGACTTCCGCAATGTGCTCTGCGTGCCGGTCACGGCGAGGTTCGGACGTATACAAACCATCCACGTCCGACAGGAGCAACAAGCCGTCCGCCATCACCATCTGTGCGACGCGGGCCGCCAGCCGATCGTTGTCGCCATACCGAATCTCCTCGGTTGCGACGGTGTCGTTTTCATTGATCACCGGTAACACGCCATGTGCCAGCAATCTCGATAGTGTCCCTTTTGCATTGAGAAAGCGGCGCCTGTTTTCGGTATCGCCTCGGGTCAGGAGTACCTGCGCCACCGCAATACCGTGCACGTCCAGCGCGGCCTGGTATGCGTGGACCAACTGAACCTGGCCGGCGGCGGCGGCCGCCTGCAGTTCGTCCAGCCGTGCGCGGCGGCGTTCGATTCCCAGCACGCCGCTGCCGATTGCGATTGCCCCGGAAGTGACGACCAGTACGTCGAGACCGGACGACCGGAGCGAGGCAATATCCCCGGCGATCCCTGCCAGCCAGCCGCGATTGAGCTTGCCCGCTTCGTCGGTCAGTATCGCCGAACCGATCTTGATGACGAGCCGTTGAAAGCTGTGCGGATTGAATTCGGTCATTGGCCGGTTATAGCACAGCGCAGCCACGGGCAATCATGCCTGATCCTCATGGGCATCCAGGCTGGCTGCCCTGCTGGCATACAGTCCGGTTGCGGACAGTTTCGTCGTCCGCGTCACTGGATTGTAAGGCAGCACCTCGATCGCCTCACCGTTTGCCAGCCTTTCCTTCAGGCGTGACCACCATTTGAACGACAACAGTTCCGCATGATACTTGCGAAACGTCCGCTGCAGATCCTCGTTGAAGCCGAGAAACTTGATGAATTCTTCCGGAAATACGTCGTTTGCCGCGACGAAGAACCAGGGTTCGGCGGCCATTTCGTCTTCGATATGGTCGCTCTGCGGCAAGGGCCGGAATTCACAATCGGTAACGAAACAGACTTCGTCGTAATCGTAAAAAATCACGCGGCCGTGCCGGGTCACACCGAAATTCTTGAGTAACAGGTCACCGGCGAAAATATTGCTGGAAGCCAGGTCGCGCACCGCCTGTCCATAATCGACCACGACGCTGCGCGCTTCCGCCGGACTTGCATCCCGCAGGTAAATATCCAGTGGAATGAGGCGCCGTTCGATGTAGAGATGTTCGATCAGGAGTTGATCGCCATCCACGCGGCAATTCATGGCGCAGCTCTGGAGCAGGTTCTCGCGCAGCTCCGGTTCGAATCGCGGCACGTCAAAGGACAGGCGGCGAAATTCCTGCGCGTCGACCAGCCGGCCTGCCCGATCGTGCTTGAACACCAGTTCGTATTTCTCGCGCACTTCGTCGCGCCGGATGTTCTTGGCAAAGCCGAAATTGTCGCGGATCACCTTGAACACGACGTTGAACGAGGGCAACGTGAACACTTCCATCACCATGCCTCGAGCACCCGGGGCATGTATGAAGGAATCGGACGAATTCTGCAGGTGGCGCATCAACGCCCGGTACCGCTCGGTTTTTCCCTGCTTGGCCCGCCCCAGTACGGTATACATCTCCTCGATCGGCTTCACCGGCATCAGTTCGCGCAGAAACCGTACGGCGCTGCCGACCGTTGCCAGGTCGACGTGGAAGTAGCTTCGGGTAAAGCCGAATAACATGCTGACGTCGCTTTCCGACAGGATCACGACGTCCGAGACGATACCGTCATCCATATTCGCGAACGGAATGACGAGCGGAACCTGCCAACCCCGGCCCAGCAGGCGGCCGACGAGGTACGCCCGGCGCCCGCGATAGAAGAGCGCAGGAATGACTTCGAACTTGCGTGGCAGATCTGCGAGGCGGTGCTCGTTACGGTAGGCGTTGATTTCCGCCGCGATGAAATGGATCGTGCCCTCTGTGTCCCGGTACAGTCTGGCGAACGGCAGATCCCCGAGCATCTCTTCCAGCAGGAAGTACAAAGAGCCGCGGTTGACATAAGTACGTGTCCGCAACGGGTGTGCCTCAGCCAGGGCGGGTTCGACATCTGCGGCGACAAACTCGACCATGGGATCGACGCCGACCGTTTCAAAAACACGCCGCGTTACGGAGTTGAGAAAAGTCTTGTAGAAACCTGAATCAGCGCAATCTTCAATCAGCAAGGTGTATCGCGCCTTGATACGCCCCCACACGTGACGGTCCGTGTGGCTGCTTCCCAGGAGCGCGGCCAATTCCTGCATGCTTGCCGTCACCGAATGATTGTAGAGTTCGATGCGCTGCACGGCGTCAAGACGGCCGGCCGTCCAGTCCCTGCGGATGAAGTGTCGCGCCGCGCGGCGGGTGTTTTCGCGAAATCGGCGATTGTAATTGCGGAATGCTTCGAATAACCGGGAGGCGGCAATCCGCTCGATGGAGTCCTGATTGCGATCGCTGGATCGAGCCGACGTCATAGGCCGCGTAAAATACCTGGCACCGAATGGCAAGGAGTTCGCAACACGATCAAAGCGCGTCGAGCAGCAAGGTGCTCGTTCGCGTGTCGAAATCCAGTGTGGCGGCCGAGAGTTCCGCGGCCGGCAGCACGGTTGCGATAATGACGATCGACGACTGCGGTGGAACGGTTACACTGCCGGCAACGGCCTCGCCCCGTTCGGTTGTCACGCGCCAGATGACATCCGGATCCGGGTTTTGCAGCGCAACCGAGAACTGGCGCTGGCCGGCCGACGGGTTAACGATCCGCAAATAGCCGGCACCGTAGATCATGGCGTCGAACTGCACATTCGCCTGTCCGATACCGGCATCGATTTCCTGAAACGGCACCGAAAATCCCCAGTCCGCCCCTTGTGTGAAATGCAGACCGTCATCGAACTCCCCGGTGAACCAGCGCCACTGCATGAACTCGACGACGGTGTCATCGAGTGCGACGCCTCGTTCGGCCACTAAAACCGCGCGCATCGCGTCGATGAAATCCGGCCGGCCGTCCGCCGGGTCGCTGCGCATATTGCGCCAGATTCGCGCAACAAAACCGGGGTCCTGTTCGTAGTAGCGCTGCTGCAGGAAATGCAGGTACATGGCAGCGCCATACATGTACCAGGTTGCATAGTTGTCATCGTAGAAAAGAGACCACTCCGGGTGTAGCTGGAAGTCCTCGATGACGTAGAAATAATCGTCCTGATCGGGATAAACCAGCGCTTCCGCGAAGGTCGCGGTCATCTCGAACATCAACGCACTTTCCCACCAATCGTCACTCGCCTGCACCGCGTGATTGAACTCGTGCGCGAGCGTCGTATCGAGAAACACGTCACCAAAGTCGCCGAACGGATCGATAGCGATGTAAGTCGAGTAATCATCGTGACTGGTCTGCGGGTTATCGACAATGGCCTCCACAAATGCGCCTTCCACGCCTTGCCAGACAAAAACGTCGTAGCGATCATCCGGGCCACAGCTTCCGCCGTCGCCCAAAGGGGCCGCAAAGCCGATCGTTTCCACCTGCGTCTGCCAGGCATTGTCGAGTATCGCGAGCATGTCAGCCGCGACCTCTTCTTCGCTCGTTTTCGCATAGTGCACGGACAGGGGATACTGGCCGGACTGGATTTCGAGTGGCCAGTACTGGCTGCCGGTGCAGGCAAATGCCGAGGTCGGTATCGTGCCGCAGAACTCCGTGCCAGGGTCGCAGGCGGGGACTGAAGAGTCGGAGCCGCCCGACCCGCAGGCAGTCAAAATCCCGACGCAGACGATCGGCAGAACATCAAGGAGTCGCACCGTCGTCCCCCATAGCGACCCTTTGATTCTCGAAACTGTGCCAGACGGTAAAAAACAGCGCAGCGATAATCGGGCCGATCAGGACACCTGAAATCCCGAACATCGAGATGCCGCCGAGCGTCGCCAGCAAGATAATGTAATCCGGCAAGCCTGCATCGCGGCCAACGAGCATCGGCCGCAGAAGATTGTCGACCAGTCCAATCACCACCACTCCTATGACAATGAGAATGATGCCTTTCAGCAGCGACCCGGACGCCATCAGCATGATGGCAGCCGGCAGCCAGACGATCGCCGGGCCAACCGCCGGGATCAGCGAGAACAACGCCATCACGACGCCCCAGAGAACTGCGCCGCGCAAACCGAGTACCGCGAACGCGATGCCGCCGATCAAGCCCTGTATTGCGCCGATCAGGAATGTGCCCTTCAACGTGGCCCGAGCGACGGCGGCGAAGCGTCCGCCCAGATGACGCGCGAGTGAGTCGTCGAGCGGCAGCGCCTGTGTGATTCGTTGCAGGATCGCCCCGCCGTCCCGGATAAAGAAGAACAACAGGTACAGCATGACGAAAAGCTGCAGGAAAAATCGCACGGTGTTCTGGCCGATCGCTACGGCATTCCCTGCAATCCACTGCCCGGATGCCACCGCGCCGGCGGACAGCCACTCCTGGATCTGACCGACTTCGATGCCGAACCTGTCGAACAGGCGTGACACCAAGGGTATGCGTTGCTCCAGCCACACGAGAGAGGACGCGAGGCTGATATTGCCCTTCTCGAGATCGCTGGCGATGCTTGCGGCCTCCTGCGCGACCGCCAGACCGACCAGCAGAACGGGAATCAAAACGACAATTACGATGGTGGCCGTCGACAAAAATGCATCGAGCGACGGCCGATTATGAATCACCTTGAGCAGGTATTGCTGCAAGGGCAGGAAAATCAGCGCCAGCACCAATGCCCAGAAGATCGGTGTCAGGAAACCGGCAATCAATCCGAGGAAGGACAGCGTAACGATCAACAGCAACAGGAAGAAGAACGTCTGTTCGACTGACTTGCCCGGCAACATCATTCCCGATTCCCCGCGTCGTACGAACGTGTCCTGTTCGCCTGCGATGGACATTAGCGTAGCAGATTCCACCGGCAAGTTCCGCGACCGGGATAATGATCCGGGGAAGATGGACAGGCCGTATCAGGACTTGAGGCGATAGCCGGTTTTGAAGATCCACCAGACCACGGCCACGCAGGCGGCCAGGAACAGGCCGGTCATGGCGAGACTCAAGGAGACGCTCACATCCGCATTCTCATAGAAGCTCCAGCGGAAGCCGCTGATCAAATAGACGACCGGGTTGAACAGCGTCACGGTCTGCCAGAGCGGCGGCAGCATGTCGATCGAATAGAAGCTGCCGCCCAGGAAGGCCAGCGGTGTGATAATCAGCATTGGGACGATCTGCAGTTTTTCGAATCCATCCGCCCAGATGCCGAGAATGAAACCGAACAGACTGAATGCTATGCAGGTCAATAAGAGAAACAGACCCATCCAGAAGGGGTGCGCAATATGTATCGGCACAAAGAGGTGCGCGGTAGCGAAAATAATGACTCCGATGATGATCGACTTGGTCGTGGCCGCCCCGACATAACCCAATACGATTTCAACGTAGGACACGGGTGCCGACAGGACTTCGTAAATCGTGCCGGTAAACCTCGGAAAATAAATGCCGAACGAAGCGTTGGAGATGCTCTGCGTCAACAGTGACAGCATGATCAGTCCCGGCACGATAAACGAACCGTAACCGACGCCTTCGACTTCACTGATGCGCGAACCGATCGCCGCGCCAAACACGATGAAGTAGAGCGACGTCGAAATAACCGGTGCGACGATACTTTGGTAGATAGTGCGCCACATGCGCGCCATCTCGAACCTGTAGATCGAGCTCACTGCGTGCCAGTTCATGCCCTTCGCGTCACCAGGCTGACAAAAATCTCTTCCAGGGAACTCTGGGTCGTGTTGACGTCGGTGAACTTGATGCCGGCAGTGTTGAGTTCGCCGAGCAGCGTCGTGATACCGGTGCGTTCGCTCTTCGTATCGTAGGTATATATCAGCTCATCGCCGTTACGGTTCAATTCCAGTTGGTAAGGAGCCAGCCGCGCTGGAATGATATCGAGCGGTACCTGCAGGTTGAGCACCATTTGCTTCTTGCCGAGCTTGCGCATCAACGCGGCTTTTTCCTCGACCAGGATGATTTCGCCGTGATTGATCACCCCGATCCGGTCCGCCATTTCCTCGGCCTCTTCGATGTAGTGTGTCGTCAGGATGATCGTGACGCCTGACGCGCGCAGTTCCCGAACGATCTCCCACATGTCCTGCCTCAGTTCGACGTCGACGCCGGCAGTGGGCTCATCCAGAAACAGGATCTGCGGTTCGTGCGCCAGCGCCTTGGCAATCAGCACGCGCCGCTTCATACCGCCCGACAGGGTCATGATCTTGTTGTCTTTCTTATCCCACAAGGACAGCGACCGCAGCACCTTTTCGATATGTGCCGGGTTGGCCGCTTTGCCGAACAGCCCGCGGCTGAATGACGTGGTCGCCCACACGGTCTCGAACGTGTCCGTGGCCATTTCCTGCGGCACCAGCCCGATCATCGATCGGCTCTTGCGGAAGTCGGTAACGATATCGTGGCCGTCGACCGTGACCCTGCCCGATGTCGCATTGACGATGCCGCAGATGATGTTGATCAGCGTCGTCTTGCCGGCGCCGTTCGGTCCCAGCAATGCCAGGATTTCGCCGCGCCGGATCCCGAGGTGGATGTTCTTGAGCGCCTCGAAACCGCTGCTGTAAGTCTTGTTGAGGTCCGAGACCGAGATGATGGGCTGCATGGCCGCTATTGTAAGCGGAATCCGGGCACGGGAGAGAATGGGGCGTGCGGCCATCATCGTTCGCTCCCGATTTCTATCTCGCCTAAACCGCGAGCCAGAATATCAGCCCCAGCAACAGTGCCGCGCACACGATTCCCAGGACGATGACTCCGGGTTCGATATCGGTATGAGAGGGTTCGTCTGACATAAATGCTTATAGAGTGATCAATTTGCTGCCACTATCAAAAATAATCAGGTCAGCGCGCCTTCGGACTCGCCGCCATCGCCGGAGCGACTTCCCAGCCGCCGCCCAGCGCCTTGTAGATCGCGACAACCGAGGTATTCAGGTCCGTCTCCGCAATCGCCACGGCGTCTTCCGCTTCGAGCAAGGTGCGTTCCGTATCCAGCAGACGCAGAAAATCGATCGCGCCTTCCCGATAGCGGATCCGCGCAAGCTCCGCGGCCCGGCCCGACGCCACCGCCTGCTCCACCAGTGCGGCCAGCCGCGTCTGGTTTTGCGCATAACCCACGAAAGCGTTTTCCGTTTCTTCGAGCGCCCGCAGTACGGTCTGTTCGTAAAACGCCAGTGCACCGTCCGCCTGTGCTTCAGTCGCGCGCAAGCGGGCACGCACGCTGCCCAGGTCGAATGCAGCCCAGCTCAAACTCGGTGTGACGCTCCAGGCCTTGCTGTCCGCTTCACCGAGTTGACTCGCTTCACCCGTGATGAAGCCGACAAACCCGCTGACCGATAATTGCGGAAACAGTTCCGCGGTTGCCACACCGATTCGTGCCGTCGCGGCGGCGAGCCCGCGCTCGGCAGCGACGATGTCCGGCCTCCTTCGCATGAGGAGAGCGGGATCTCCGACTGCCAGCGGTTCCGCCAGGGAATCGCCTATGGCGCCCGCATTCTTGCCCGAAGCGATCGCCAGCGTTCCGGGCTGCTCTGCGAGCAGCACGGCGAGTCGATGTTCTGCCGCTTTCCGCACGGCAATCAGCGGCGGCAAGGTCGCTTTCGTCGCCGCAAGCGTTGCCTCGGCGCTGGCCAGGTCGAGTTCGGTGCCGCGTCCGAGCTCGTAGCGCACTCTCGTGATGCGCACCGTCTCTTTCTGCGTGTTGAGATTTGCGATCGCCACGGCATAACGGCGTTCCGCGCCCCGCAATTCCAGATAATTGCGCGCCACTTCCGCTGCTACCAGGACCTGTGCGGCATGCAGATTCGCTTCAGCCGCTTCCGCATCCGCACGCGCCGCTTCCACGCCGCGGCGCACGCGCCCGAACAGGTCGATTTCCCAGCTCGCATCGAATCCCAAGTCGTACGTTTCCGTCTCGAGTCGCTGCTCGCTGAAGCCGGGTTGCTGTGCCTTGCGCTTGTCGTAGGCTCCGCCCGCTATCACCGTCGGCAGCCGGTCAAGCGACACGTCGCGAAACACGGCGCGCGCTTCACGCACGCGCGCGGCCGCGATCCGAAGATCGAGATCGTTGGCGAGTGCGCGGGCGATCAGGTCGTCCAGTACCGGGTCGCCGAACTCGCGCCACCACGCGGCCTCTATGGCTGTTTGCGCGAAGCGGCTCGAATCGGCGTTGTGAAATTGCGGCGCCGCGGTGTCCGGAGCCTGATACTCCGGACCCACGGCGCACGCGCCCAAGGAAAGTGCAACTGCACTGACCAGAACCTTATCGATCATCTCAAAGACCTCAATCCACGGAGCCGCATCCAGCCGAGGGCGCGCGATGGCCCGCCCGCGCTCCCATCCGGAGTCGGCTGTCCACTGGTACGCACGGCACCCGTCAGGCGACGCACCACCCAGTAGAAAACCGGCGTCAGCAACAGGCCGAAAAAGGTCACACCCAGCATGCCGGAGAACACGGCGATGCCCATGGCATAACGCATTTCCGCACCGGCGCCGCTTGCCAGAACCAGCGGCACCACACCCATGATGAACGCCATCGACGTCATCAGGATCGGCCGCAATCGCAGGCGACAGGCCTCGATGACCGCATCCCAGGTACTCACTCCGACCGCTTCGCGATCCTTCGCGAATTCCACGATCAGGATCGCGTTCTTGCAGGCGAGCCCGACCAGAACGATGAGCCCGATCTGCGTGAAGATGTTATTGTCGCCGCCGGTCAGCCAGACACCGCCGATCGCGGACAGGAGCACCATCGGCACGATCAGTATGACCACCAGCGGCAGGCTCCAGCTTTCATACAGCGCAGCGAGCACCAGAAACGCGAGCAGCACGCACAACGGGAAAATCCACACCGCCGTGTTGCCGGAAAGGATTTGCTGATAGGTCAGCTCGGTCCATTCGAAGTCCAAGCCGTTCGGCAGGTTGCTCGCGGCGAGCCCCGCCATCAGTGCCTGTGCCTGGCCCGAGCTGTATCCCGGGGCCGGGCTGCCGTTGATTTCCGCCGTCAGGTAACCGTTGTAATGCGGCACGATGTCCGGGCCGGCCGTCTGTTCCAGGGACACAAAGCTGCCGAGCGGCACCATCGCGCCGCTGCTGTTCCGCACCTTGAGATTCACGATGTCCTCGGGTTGCAGGCGAAAGTCCATATCGGCCTGTGCCTTGACCTGGTAGGTACGGCCGAAGCGATTGAAGTCGTTGACGTACAGCGAACCGAGATAGATCTGCATCGTCTCGTACAGATTCTGCAGATCGACCCCCTGCGCCTTCGCTTTCTCGCGATCCACTTCTGCCCTGATCTGGGGCACGTTCACCTGGAAGCCCGAAAAGAGCCCGGTCAGTCCCGGTGTCTGCCAGCCCATGCCGATGAGCTTTTGCGTTTCGTTGTACAACGCTTCGAAGCCCAGGCCCGCGCGATCCTCGATCTGCATGCGAAAGCCGCCGATCGTGCCGAGCCCCAGAATCGGAGGCGGCGGAAAGACGACTACAAACGCTTCCTGAATGTTCGCGTACTGCGCGTTCAATGCGCCGGCGATCGCCTCCGCGGACAGCTCGGGACTCTGCCGCTCGTCGAAATCCGCGAGCGGGACGAACACGATGCCAGCATTCGGCGCGTTCACGAAACCGTTGATCGACAAACCGGGAAACGCCACTGCATGTTCGACACCGGGCTGCTCCAGCGCGATGTCGCCCATGCGCTCGATCACTTCGCTGGTTCGATCGAGTGTCGCGGCTTCGGGCAACTGCGCGAAAGCGACGAGATACTGCTTGTCCTGCTGCGGAATGAAGCCTGCCGGAACGTTGGTGAAGCCGACCCATGTCAGTGCGATGAGACCGGCATAGATCGCCACGGCGATGCCGGAGCGGCGCAGCACACGGCCGGTCACGCCAACGTAGGCGTGTGCGCCGCGATTGAACATCCGGTTGAACGGCCGCAGGAGCCAGCCAAAAGCGAAATCGATGCCGCGTTGCAGCCGGTCCGGCCGTGCGCCGTGTTCCTTCAGCAGGACCGCGGACAAAGCCGGCGACAAGGTCAGCGAGTTGATGGCCGAGATCACCGTGCTGATCGCAATCGTGATGGCGAACTGGCGGTAGAACTGGCCGGTCAGGCTGCTGATGAATGCCGTCGGTACGAAGACCGCGACCAGCACCAGCGCGGTCGCGACAATCGGTCCGGTCACCTCGCGCATCGCCTGCTTGGTCGCCTCGACCGGAGACCGCCCCTCGCGAATATTGCGTTCGACGTTTTCAACGACGACGATCGCATCGTCGACCACGATACCGATCGCAAGCACCAGTCCGAACAAGGACAGCGCATTCAACGAAAAGCCGAACAGGTGCATGACGGCGAGTGTGCCGATCAGCGACACCGGTACGGCCGCGAGCGGAATGATCGACGCGCGCCAGGTTTGCAGGAAGACGACGACGACCAGCACGACCAGCAGCAGCGCCTCGAGCAGGGTCTCGACCACCGCCTTGATGGAGTCGCGCACGAAGGTCGTGGGATCGTAGACGATCGAGTAGTCGATGCCTTCCGGAAATTCCTTTTTCAACTCCGCCATGCGCGCGCGGACATTCTCCGATATGTCGAGCGCGTTCGAGCCGGGCCGCTGGAATATGCCGATGCCGGCGGCCGGCTGATTGTCCAGCAGAGAGCGCAGCGCATAACTGCTG
>JBOHZD010000135.1:0-5105 GCA_050738315.1 Woeseiaceae bacterium | reverse complement strand
CGCTCCAGCACGCCTTTCGAATAGCCGTGCGAGGTATCGACGACGAGCACGTCGACACCGGCCTGCAGCAGTGCATCGACCCGGTCGTCCGAATCGTGACCGGTCCCGACCGCCGCGCCGACCCGCAACGCGCCGTGTCCGTCCCTGCAGGCGCGCGGAAAGTCACTCGCTTTCTGAAAATCCTTGGCGGTGATCATGCCGCGCAGCTCGAAATTCTCGGACACGACCAGCACCTTTTCGATGCGATGCCGATGCAGCAACGACAACACCTCTTCGTCGTCCGCGCCCTCGCGCACCGTCACCAGCCGTTCCTTGGGTGTCATCACCGTCGACACCGGCGCATCCGTTTTCGTTTCGAAGCGCAGGTCCCGATGCGTCACGATGCCCAGAGTTTCCCTGCCGTGCACGACCGGCACGCCGGAAATATTCATGGCGCGGGTCAGGTCGATGACTTCGCGGATCGTCATGTCGGGCGGCACGGTGATCGGGTCGCGCACGATGCCGCTTTCGAATTTCTTGACCTGTAGCACCTGTCGTGCCTGTTCTTCCGGCGCCATATTTTTGTGAATGATGCCGATGCCGCCTTCCTGGGCGAGGCAGATCGCCAGTCGCGATTCGGTCACGGTATCCATCGCGGCCGACAGGAGCGGAATATTGAGCCTGATTTCGCCGGTGAGGCGCGTCGTCAGATCGACTTCCCGCGGTAACACATCGGAATAATCCGGCTGCAGAAGGATGTCGTCGAAGGTCAATGCTTCCCTGGCGATCCGCATAGGTCTCACGCTGAAACAGGTTAAACGGTCAATGTTACGCCGAGGTGGAAGGCGGGTAAATGTCAATTGCCCGTCGATGTCGGCGCGCCCTCCCTTATACTGCGGCGGTGAGCGTCATACCCAGCGAAAATCCGGCCGAGTGCGCAATAACCGTATCGGAGCTGAATCGGCAGGTTCGCACTTTGCTCGAGCGCGGCATTGCGCGCCTGTGGGTCGAAGGCGAAATCTCGAATCTTGCGCGTCCGGCCTCGGGGCACCTGTATTTCAGCCTGAAGGACGAGGCGGCACAGATTCGTTGTGCCTGGTTCCGCCAGCGCCAGCGCGGCGCGGCACCGGCCCTGTCCGACGGCGACCGGATGCTCGTTCTGGGCCGCGTCAGCCTGTACGAGGCGCGCGGCGACTACCAGTTGATCGTCGAGCAGGTCGAACCGGCCGGCGCAGGCGAATTGCGGCGGCGCTTCGAAGCGCTGCAGAAAAAACTCTCGGCGGAGGGATTGTTCGATCCGGGGAGGAAGCGCCCGCTTCCGCTCCTCCCGCGACGGATCGGCGTCATCACGTCTCCGAGCGGTGCCGCGATTCGCGATATTCTGACGGTCCTGGACCGCAGGTTTCCAGCCATCCCGGTCGTCATCTACCCATCCGCCGTGCAGGGCGCGGCCGCGATCGGGGAACTGGTGGCGGCGATCGGCATCGCAGTGCGTCGCGCCGAATGCGATGTCCTGATCTTGGGCCGCGGCGGCGGCTCGCTCGAAGACCTGTGGGCTTTCAACGAGGAATCTGTCGCGCGCGCCATTGCCGCCTGCCCCATCCCGGTCGTCAGCGCGGTCGGCCACGAAGTCGACGTCACGATCGCCGATTTCGTGGCGGACGTCCGGGCGCCGACCCCGTCCGGCGCCGCCGAGCTGGTCGTGCCGGATCAGCTGGAATGGCTGCGCCGTTTCCAGGCCATGACGGGACGGCTTGCCCTGCAAATGCGCCGTTATCTCGAAGCCGACTTTCAGGCGCTCGACTGGCTCGGCAGGCGCCTGCACCAATGCAGTCCGGCCGTCCGGGTGCGACAGCAGCAGGCAGCGCTCAGGGACCTGACGAAAGCACTGGGCGGCGCCATGCGGCACGATTTCACGCGCCGCGGCCGGGCCGTCGACCGGCTGGTGCTGCGTTTCCTGAATCGCTCGCCGGCCGCACGCGTGCAACGGGCCTCACAACGCTTGACCGAGCAACACCGGCGGCTCTGCCGGGTCATGATCGTGTCCGTCGAGCGCGTTCAGGCCCGCCTGCGGCTGGCAGAACGCGCATTGCATTCTGTCAGCCCGCTGGCGACGCTGGAGCGAGGGTTTGCGATCGTCAGTGACGCCGAAACCGGGCGTGTGCTCATCGATGCCGGTACCGTGGCGCCGGGAACTCGAGTGACCGCGCGACTGGCGCGCGGTAAGCTCTCCGCAACCGTGACCGACACCGACAACGACAGCAATCGCGATGGGCGAACCGATGCCGTCCAAAAACCCGATCGTTAAAGCGGCCGTTGCGCTCGCAGCGGCCATCGGCCTCTCGGCCGCGAATGTTTCCCTCGCGCTGCCGGAACATTCGCCCTGGCCGGGTGGCGTAGCCTTGATTCCCATCGGCGCCGGCCAGACCGGTGACGCCGCACCGCTCGTCACGTTCGGCGGTAAACGCGCGCTCCTGATCCGGCAGGACAATGAGTGGCTTGCCGTGATCGGCATCCCGCTCGATCAGGAACCCGGCATGGCGCGGGTCGATGTCAAGTGGCCGGAACAGGCAGGAACAGACATACAGTTCGAGGTCCTGTCGCACACCTACGAGGAACAGCGGTTGACGGTCACGAACCGGAGTTATGTCAGTCCCGATCCGGAGCAACTCGAACGGATCACGAGCGAACGGGAAATTATCGATGGCGCGCTTGGCGCCTGGCAGGATGCCTTGCTGAGCGACATCGTCCTGCAACCGCCGGTCACCGGACCGCGCAGTTCAAGCTTTGGTCTGCGCCGCTTTTTCAATGACCAGCCGCGTTCGCCCCACAAGGGCATGGATATCGCCGCGAATCGCGGCGAACCCATACTCGCCGCGGCCGACGGCACCGTATCGGTGACCGGCGACTTCTTTTTCAACGGCAACACGGTGATCGTCGATCACGGTCAGGGACTCGTCACGATGTATTGTCATCTCGATGCGATCGACGTCGCCGCAGGCACGGCGGTCGCGGCGGGCACCGCGATCGGCAAGGTCGGCGCAACCGGCCGCGTCACCGGTCCGCATCTGCATTTCGGTACCTATCTGAACGGCACCGCGGTGGATCCGGCGCTCCTCTTGCTGCCGCCCGCCGCCGAACAGGCACCCTGATCGACGAGACGATTGCGGTCAGTTGTCGTAGCCGAGCAGCTCGCGCCGCCGCTGATAAGTGCCGTCGCTTTGTCGTTCGAACACACTGCAGCAGGCCATTTCGCCGCCATAGATGTGCAGCGAGACGGCAGTCGTCCCTTCGCTGGCATTGCTGATGCTGTGGTATTCGTACGGCGGGATCAGGCAGCCCGCGCTTCCCACGCCTGCCTCGTAGGAATTTCTCGGCTCGAAGTGGATTCCGTCGCCGCCCGAGTCGTTCCGTTCGTATTGCTGCACGTCGATGCTGCCGCCCCAGACGCCTTCGACGCACCACATCCCGGAATGGTCGTGAATGAGCGTCTTTTGCCCGGGCGCCCAGGTCATCACGACGATCGAATAGCCTTTTTCGTCGTTGCGATGCAAAAGTCGACGCGCATAGTGTTCTTCGACCGGACGTGTCAGCTCGGGCGACAAGTCGATTTTCCCCGAACGAATGAGGCGGCAAAGGGCCGCTTTGATCGTCTCGACGGTGTCCGTGACACTGTCTTTTTCCATGGCCGCGTCAACCAGCTTGATCAGTTCACTGAGGCCTGCGTGTGCCATGTGGAATCACTCCCGAAGTATTCGATATCCGCATATTACCTTGGATCAGTTTAGCGCTGTTGGGTTCGCCCGCAAGGCAGGCTGGAGCGCCGGGCAGGTCTCGAAGTACCGGCAGATGACCGGGCGAAATGCGTCCATGTCTACGAGGAACGAGTCATGTCCCTTGATGCTGTCCAACGGGACGAAAGTGACGTCGTCGACGAATTCCGACAAGCCATCGGCGAGTTCACGTTGCTGGTGCAACGGATACAGAATGTCGGATTCCACGCCGATCACGAGCGCGCGCTTCAGGCTCAGTTTGCCGAAACCCGAGCGCAACGACCCGCCGTGTTCGGCCAGATCGAACAGATCCGACGCACGCGACAGGTACAGGTAACAATTCGGATCGAATTGCCCGGTGAACTTTCTCGCTTGCGACTCCAGGTACGACTCGACCTCGAAATCGATCCGGAACGGATCGCCCGCCCGATGTTCCGCCGTCACGCGTTCGCGGCCGAAACGCAGTTCCCATTCCCTGGCGGACCGGTACGTCATCATGCCGAGTTTGCGCGCGAGGCGCTGCCCGACGATCGGCGGATCCGCGGGCTCATAATTACCGTTCGCCCACTTCGGATCCCGCCGGATCAATTCCCGTTGCAACGAGCGCACCGCAATGGAAAACGGCAGCGCGCGCGTCGCGGAAGAAATCGAAATGAAGCCGTCACTGATCTCCGGATGCTTGATACAAAACGCGAGCGCGCTCATGCCGCCCATCGAGCAACCAATGGTCGTATGCAAATGATCGATCCCGAGGTGCCGCAGAACTTCATGGCCGCCGTTGCCTACGTCCTCGAGCGACAGCACGGGAAAGCTCAACCGGTAGCGCCTGCCAGTTGCCGGATCGATGGACGCAGGCCCGGTCGAACCGAAACAGCTGCCGAGCGAGTTCACGCAGATCACGAAATATTCGTTCGTGTCGAGCGGCAGTCCCGGGCCGATCATGTCTTCCCACCAGCCGGCGGCCGGATTGCCCGGCGATGATGCCGCGTGCGCTGACGGGGAGAGGCCGGTGAACACCAGGATCGCATTGTCGCCGTTGCCCTGCAGCTCACCCCAGGTCTCGTACGCGAGGGTCGGCTGCTGGAGAAAGCCGCCGCGATGCATCGCGAACCGTCCCTTGACCTGCACTGTGCTGCTGGCGGTACTCATCACCGCAATTCTACAGTGTCCCAGGCGGCATGCGACCTGGCAGCGGAGCCTGGGAGAGTTCAGTGGCACGCGGAGCCTGGAGCCGGGAGGCTTTTTGCTGCACGCGGAGCCTGGAGTTGGGGGGTGCTTGGTTGAACGCGGAGGCTGGAGCGGGGAGGGCTTTTCAGGACCGCCGTAAATACGTCCCTGTAGGCTTCGGGCTCG
>JBOHZD010000134.1:0-10542 GCA_050738315.1 Woeseiaceae bacterium | reverse complement strand
GGCCTATATCGCTCGCCGCTGGGTCGATTGTGCGTACGCGCTCGTGGCGCTGAGTTATGGCGCTCCTTCGGTAACACAGCCCCCGAGCGCCTGCGCCATGTAGGCGCGGGTCGATTCGTCGCCGCGAACGACGCTCACGGCGCGGGCGTTGAATACTTCCTCGGCATCGGATCGGGGAGCGCTCAGTGGTTCGCTTATGACCGTTACGGCTTCCCTGATGACCTGGCGGTCCGGGTGGATGATGATTGCAGCCTGAGCGACAGGAATCGGTGAGGTCGCGCCAGCCGCCTGCACCGCGCCGATCGCTGGCTTTCGGGAAGGTTCCCGTCGCGGTTCCGAGTTGTTTGCAAGCGGTTCAATATCTGTAACAATCAAGAAGCCCCGTGCAGTGCGGGGTTTTTTGCGTGTAATGGTCCGCTCGTGGCCGAGAGTCGCCGGCCAGGTCTTTGGGAGTAGAATGACGGGAGCTGACCCGAAGCGGCTATTGAATAGAGTTCGGTGGTTAGATACCCGATGAGCATTGAGACCGAATCCTTCGCCGCCATCCACGAGAAGTACTCGAAGGCGATTGGCTGGATGGTAAAGATCGGAGTGAAACTTGGCACGAATCGCCTTGATCACTACGACAAGGTCGTGCGAGCTTGGAAAGAGAATTACAAGACGGCATCAGTACAAGAGGGTAAGGCGGTCTTTCCTGACTTTGTTAGTTCAGTAGTCGAGATTCGCGACTTTATAGACGTTTACTCTGCGTTTGAAGGCATACCAAAAGAGCGGCTGAACGCCGTTATCTCCAAACTTAACAAAGGGGTGAACGGTCCAACGAATGCTATCGACGAAAGGCCGAAAAACACCCAAGCCCGCAACTATCTTTTCGAGGCAGCAACGGCTGCTCGCTTGCATCGGCCTGGGTCTGGTGTTGAAGCGATCTTGGATGCCGAATCTGACACGGCCGCTCGCATCGGCGTTAAAAAGGTATGGATCGAGTGCAAGCGGGTGACAACCACGGACAGGATCGAAGACAACTTTCGGAAGGCTACCAAGCAACTCGAAGCGATCCTCAAAAAGAAGGTCGGCGCGGCAAACCGGGCAATGGTCGCTCTGGATATTTCCAAAATTCTGAACGAGGGAGACAAAATCCTAGCAAAGGACACCGAAGCTGAACTGTTGTCGTCAGTCGACTGGCTCATGGATCAATTCATTCGCCAGTACCACCAGACGTGGGAGAAGGTGTATAGGCGCCGGGATAAGAAGATTATTGGCACACTCATACGATTCTCTTTCATGTCGAGCGTTGAAGATCGAAAACTCCTTGTCCATACATCACAGTGGGGCGTCAATCCAAGGCTTGGGGTTTCCGCAGCCGATGGTAGTCTGCAAAAAGAACTATGTGTGAAAATGAAGCAGTCTCCATAAGGCGAGCGAGGGGCCCGCGTGGCATTCCTCAGGCATCTGACCATCCGCTTGTGGCCGGCTCCAGTCGTACAAGTGATATGATCATTGCCGGCAGCTCGTGACCCGCTGCCGACATTGTAGAGATGCGACGGGGCGCCAGTATAGCTGGGGGATTACAAAGTGTTTGATGATCGATTTTCGAGTCGGCGAAGTGTCATTCAAGGGTTAGTTGTACCAATTCCGAGCTTGATCATCGCGTCCTCGACGCTGGCGACCATACACAGGTGGGGGGCGTTGCGCGGCAGAGCAATCGCAACGCGAACATTGTCGGCGACTCTAGCGGCAGCCCAGTAAAGTGCCTTTGCGATGTGGCTGTGGACTTGCTCAGGTGAGAACGGGTGTCCGTGCCGGGCGGAACCGAGTCTAGAGCTAGTCTCGCCTTTTGCCTCGACAAGCAATGTCTCGTCCCCGCGAACAGCGATGACATCGTCGCCTCGTTGCGTCTCCGTTAAACACTGCCGAATCTCATAGCCTTGGGCCAAGAGGTGCCTGCAAACAGCCGCTATGACGTCAGACTCGGTAAGCATTGAAGGTACCGTCATGGGTTGCTGCATCGCCCGTCATGCATCGTCCCGATATTCTCCTACTGGGCAATCGGTAGGTCTCTTGCGATTCCACTCGTCGATGAGAAGTTGTTTGTTATCGGCATGCCACCGCCGGATGTTTCGGTACTATTTATCTAGGCCACCATTTATTTTGGTGCAGTCTTTAATCGTATAGTTCGCGGTCTCACCAGAGTATTTCACGCGGAAGTGCGGTGGCGGATGTTCGTCAGAAAAAATTTCGACCTTGAGCCCATTGTAGAGAGCAACTGTCTCTTCGGCTAGGAAACGTAGTTCCGAGTAGTCGTCGGTTAGCGGGCCTTTGGCGAGCGATTTTGCGAGGTCCCCAATCTGCTCGTCGGGAACCGCGACTATCCATTCCACCTCGTCCATACCTTGGCACCCCATTAATTACTTCAGGCGGGTCAGTCCTCGTCGAGCTTGACTCGCTTGTAGACGGGACGCTTGCGCTGGTTATGGATTACGCCAAGATAAACTCGGCGTTTCTGCCCCTTGAGTTGGAGCTCTGCTTGGTCCGCAAGATTGTGCCATTGCTCCCCAGGGAGGAGCACGTGAGGAACTGTGTTCCCGAGCTGGGCGTCGCAGTTGACTATAAAGAGCTGCTTGCTTCCGCGCCTGAAAGACCACTTTGTCATAGTCACCGCGTATCCGCAACAGTGGGTAATTGTTGTCGGCCCAGTGCCGACATTCACGGCAACTATGGATACGTATTCCCTGTCGCCAGTTAACGGCGCTCGCGGAAACATCTGCATGTTAGGGGTCACCCGCACCACGATCCTTGGTCCGGCGCGTAATGCCGAGACGACGTTCCAGGTAAATGCGAGAGATGCAATGACGGCGCCCCACCACGCCGCATAATCACTTATCGTCCAGTCAGCCATGTTTTATTTGTATTATTGGAGCGGGCGATGGGAATCGAACCCAAGCGATCTGCTTGGGAAGCAGAAGTTCTACTATTGAACTACGCCCGCTTGATGGAAGAGTGTATCGGAATGCGCCGGGCGCCGGCAATGGTTAGGCGCCATTGGGGATGCTGAAATGACAGTGTTTTGGACCGTTTTCGCAGGTGTTTCCGTCTATGTAGTCGGCGAGTTGCTGATGAGGTTTATTGTTGACCCCATTCATCAGCAGCGCGAAACAGTTGGCAAGGTGGCGAGCTTTTTGATCTACCACGGGAATCGGTTCACCAGTCCTGGCATACCACAGCAGTTGATCGATGCGGGTAACGACGAGGAGATACGGAGGCGCAAAGCGCGATTGGAAGAGACGCATGAGGTAGGGCGCAACCTCGCAACGGAGCTGGTGGTTCGGACTCAGTCCATCCCGTGCTACTCGTGGCTGGAACGAGTCGGTTGGGCTCCGAAAAGAGCGAAGATTGCGGAGGCCCAAGGTGGGTTATTCGCCATAACGAACTCGCTGTATGACATTGGGTCCGGGATACAGAACTATAAGCGAGCCAAGGCCGTGGAGCAGGCTTTGGGCATAGTGACAGAGTTTCGGATTCCCGAGACGAAGAAGCCGGCGGCGGCTGAAACTGCCGACCCGCCTCCGAATGCCTGACAAGCGCAGCTGAGGGCTGCTCTTACCTAGGCTCTTCTGTCCCATCAATGGAATGGAAACGCTTGCAGCGATTGGGCTCTAGCCATTTTATCAGCCGCTTCCCAAGCTGATGTGAAGCAGAAGTTCGCAGCTTTGCCCGCGTGGCGGCCGTGCGGTCGTGATCGGCGACGAGTTCACTCCGCTTTTGCGCAAAGGGGTTCTTGATCCGGCTTCCGCAGGTGGTAGCATCGCCGCAATATTACGAGATGCTTAACAGCCAAGAGAATGGGTAAAAAGGGCCTGGAGGATAGGACGCGCGAATTGCGTTCGCTGGATGAAGCGGCAGAGATACGGTCCGAACTGCTGACCGGGGGCTACTCGGTGTGGACGAATGGGTCTCTGTACGAGATCAAGCAACTAGTGGCGCGAGTAAAAGGGCTTAAGATTCACGTCTATGCGGATGAGCATCCTCCGCCGCATTTCCACGTCAAGAGCGCTGATGTAGACGCGGTATTCACGATCGACGACTGCACATTCATACGGGGTAATATTGACGGGAGAGAGCGAAACCTAGTTTATTGGTGGTACCAGCACGCGCGCGCTCAACTTGTGGCGACTTGGAACGCGACACGGCCATCAGATTGTCCGGTGGGACCAATAGCAGAATAACGTTCTGGCGCGATGGGCAAGACGATCACAGGCAGTGGAGAGCTCGACTCGGGCCACGCGAAGGTTCAAGGGCTCGGCCGGGCTATAAAGAGCGCAGATGCGTTCATACAGATTCGGACGAAGCTGCCGGCCGGAGCAGAAGCGCCAGATGTGCTATATCACTACACCTCGGCAGAAGGGCTTATCGGCATCCTGCAATCAGGAGAGATTTGGGCGACAAGCATCCGGCACCTTAGTGATACATCGGAGTTCACGTACACCCTTCAGCGAGCGGAACAGGCATCGACGCAAAACGCACTATCCGAGCATTTCTTGTTCGAGACGTTCCTGCTTCAGCGATTCAACGGGGATACGCTGCTCGATAATACTTCTTTCTTCGTGGGATCGTTTTCCGCCGAAGGCAATCTGTTAAGTCAGTGGCGTGCCTACTGTCCGACCGGCGGAGGCTACAGTATTGGTTTCAAGCGAGCTGACTTGCAGGAGCAAGCTGGTAAGACATTTGGCGGCCAATATGACGGGGAGCCTTACCGACTAGTGCGTTGCGAATACGATATTAATCGTCAGCTTGATGCGTTACGCGATCTTTTCGAGGAAGCGCGCCGAGCACACGAAGAGCGCCCAGACGAAGAACGAGAAAGGATCGACAGATACCTTCGGGGTTTCGATGAGGAAATGCCTGATTGGCTATTCCAGTACGCCGTGGAGTTCTTCAAAGCTCTGTCGACGCTCGCACCAGCCTTTAAGGACCCTGCGTTTCGGGAGGAGGCAGAGTGGCGGGTTTTGTCTCCGCTAGTGCTCGGTGTAGGTAAGCAGCATCACTTCCGTGCAGGGAAATATTGCGTGATTCCGTACATGAAGTTTTCGCTGCCCGGGCGTGGCGAATCTCTCAAGGTGGAGGAGATCGTCATCGGGCCAACGGAAAACCCAAACCTCGCGCGGGGTGCGATCAAGCAACTTTGCCAGCTCTGCGGCGTACCGTCAGTGACTGTTCGTTACTCAGATATTCCGTTCAGGCATTGGGATAGCAAGTAAAAGGCGGGGGCAGAAAAAAGCCCCGTCCACTGCGAAAGTAGTCGGGGCCAAGAGTCGCATTGAGTCAAAGTAGCGTGGCCACTATGGGCACCGCCCCGCGCCGCTGCAAGGTCCGCCGGCAGAGGGCCGGCAGGCAGGGGCCGTGACGCCCACCAGAGGGCTGATTTCCGGGCCGGTACGGCAGGGGCCGGGGTAGCCTAGGCCGGCACGCCGCATCAGCCCGCGCGGCGCAGTCTGGCGGTGCGCGAATGGGCTAGGCGTGCCCCCGCTACCACCGAATTGCGCTCAAAGGCCGGCCCGGAACGGAGCCGGCCTTTCGATGCCTTCGGCGCGGATGGATTTCACCCGGCTCGATTAGTTTAGTGACGCGTGTCAATCAGCCGGAGATCGGTCTCCAAGCGCTGCGGCTTGCCGAACTTGATTCGGCGGAAATCGGCATGCAGCGGGTTGAGCAGGTAGTTCGCTTCCGCAGGGATGACAGCGCTCGGCACAGCGAGAACGGCCGCGGAATTCTTCTTTGCCCAGTCTGTTCCGATGGCCTGCAGCCTGGAGCGTGAAGCCATGCTCCGCCAATCCGGTGGCAGTTCCTTGACGCTAATGCGAGCGATGGTCAGCCCATCGGGAATGCGAGCTTCGATCACCACGTAACGCGCCCGAAGCGGCTCGTCTTGCACCAGCATTTCGAGCATCGCTAGGGATTGAGTCGCAGCCGTGTAGACGAGAGGTACGCCTTTTCGGTTCCACCGTCCCCCGTAGCGACGCGCGCCTTCCCCGGAGAACGCGGATTTCGCGAACCGGGCGGTCGTCAGGCGCCAGACGGACAGCATTTGCCGCCGACTATCCAAATACCCCGTGCTCGATCCGTCCCAGGATATCCAGCACGGCTTCCGAGCCTATCTCCGTATCCAGCAGGCCGAGCGGAGTTTTACCCGCGAGCGATGCATTTGACGATCTGAGCCAGTCGAGGGCGGCGTCGGCGTCTTCGAACACCTCATCGGCTCGGCCGAAGACTCGGGCCAGCCGAAGCAGCTTGGCGGATTCCTCGGCGGTCAGAACGCCTTCGCGCTTGCGGCGGGCGAGGGTGCGCTCTGGAATACCGAGAATGCGGGCAAGCTCCACCTGCGAAAGCTTGACCTTTTCTTGCAGCGATTCCACTGCCCGAGCTGGAATGCCCCGGCGAATCACTTCGATCCAATCAAGCCTGGACCGCGGCTTGACGCCCAGGACGGCACGGCCGCCGAGCAGGTTTTCGGCGGACCGAAACTCTTCAACGACAGCTACCGCGTGACTGACCATACTTGCTCCATACTTGCTCCATACTATGCCAATTGGCATAGCAGTATAGTCAATTATGGCGGATAGCACCAGAGACCTTTTCTGGTCGCTCATGACTGTCACGAGGTCTGGCGCGGGCTATCTCAGGTCACGGCGAACTCCGAGCTGCGCCGCTGAACGACCAAGACGCCCTTGCATGATCACTGCCTTCGCAGCGCGATCGGAGCCATGCTACATACAAATCCTGCCCCCGCTACCAAATACCTACAGTTGACAATTGTTAACGATTCCGCAGGCCAGCCAGCCTGCGGAATCGTCGTGGCATTCGATCTCCGTGGCTGTCCTGCCTGGCCGCGCCAGTCGTTCAGCAGTTTGGCTTTAATCTCTATCCACGCGATCCGCACGCGATTCCCAAAGCGCCGAAAGCGACCACGGTTGTCGATGTCACGGGCAAGCTTGAAAGTCTCGCCGCATCCAGTTCGCAAAAGTTGAACTGGAAAACATCGATAGTGGATCTGTTGAAGCTCCTTGGTCTCGACAGCAGCCTTGCCGCGCGCAAGGCGCTTGCGACCGCTCGGATGTCCGGCCAACAAGATGGCGGATTCCGCACAGATGAATATGTGGCTGCACAAGACTGTACTGCAGAAACTTGCGGAGAACGGCGGCAACATCCCGAAAGAGCTTCCCACGCCCTCTCGTTGGAGTTCAGAAGTACTGGCAATGATCCGCTTTGGTCGCCTTCTCGGTCAGGAACCAGCCCGGATCGACGATACCTTCCGCTTCGGGAATGAGATCGGAAGTTTTCACGTCGAACGTGGCAGCCGCGTAGCGGCAACCGAACAGGCTCACATTTCCGGTGCTCGCCAGGAGCTTGAGAAAACCTTCGATATCCGTCGGTTCGCCATCGGCCGCCATGCGCTCACGCAGCCAGGCCGCGTCCGCAGCGTGCCGGCCTTCGATATCGAGCGCGCCGGCGCCTTCGCTCGTCAGTGCCCGCACGGCCCACAGCACGAACAGTATATCCACCTTCACACCTTGTTTTGCCTGCGTGTACGCAAACGTCAGCGGCGTCAGCATCTTGTCATAGGCGTCGTCGCGAACGACGATTGCGAGATGTTTCATGACTGATCCTCCTCAGGCTGCCTGCCGGCTCGTCACCGGACCGTTACAGGCACGCGACAGGAAATCCCGGTTGACCGGACTGTGCGGCTTCAGCGCGAGGCGCTCATTGGCGAGCGCTTCGGCGAGATCGCCGAACCCACCCCGCAGCGCGGCCTCGGTCAGCGTCCAGTCGATCACATCACGCTGAGCGTGGCTGCCGCCGAAAGCGTTCGCGATATGGCGGGCGCCGTAGAGTCGATCGACAGCCGTTTCGTAGTCGCTCCTCCAGAAAGCAGCGAACCCTTCTACGAGCGGCAAGCCGATGTCGCGTGCCCACCTGCCGGTTTCCGCGCCTTCATCGGGACCGCTGCGACAAGCGGAGAGGATTCGCCCGACATCGCGCTCTCTTCCTGCGCCGAGATACGACATCACGGCGTGCCAGTCATTGAAGGAGTACGTTATGCCGTCGGCGTGCCCGTCCCACGTGTCGGCGAGTTCGCGCCAGCGGTCACCGACATCCTGACCTAACAAATGCAGGCGCCAAAGCAGGGCGGAGGCATCGACGAGGTCGACTGCGACCGTGCTACGGTACTCGCGAACGGGCCCGTCATAGATCGCCAGTCCCTCTTCGAACTGACCCAGTTCCAAGTGACAGAGTGCGCGGTGCCACCAGTTATGCACCTTGAAGAAATTGTCGTCCCCGGACCAGTACGGCTCCCGCGCAATCATCCAGCCAAGGCCGTCCTCAGCCCGGCCCTGCATCTCCATGACATGCGCGACGGCATGATGCGCCCAGCAATCGAGCGGTTGCATGGCAACAGCCCGGCGCCCCTCGTCCTCGGCGCGAGCGTAGTTGCCGCATTCCTCCAGACCGAACGCATACATGCCGAGGAGGATCGAGTAGCCCGGGATCTCCGGCGACCACAGCGGCAACACGCGCGCAATGCGGTCGCGCAAGTTCCGGGCGTTCGCGCGAAAGAAATCCATGAGATGTCCGGACTGCAAGGCGAGGAGGTCGCGCGGGTAGCGGGCGTTGTGCCGATCGAGCGCCTGTGCCGCCAGCGTCCAGTTGCCGTCAAGTACGAGACCGAGAGCTGCGAGATGCGAGACCTCGCGGTCGCTCTGCGGCATGGTTTTCACCTTCTCGATGATGGTCCTGGCTTCGGTCGTGGCCTTCGGCTCCGTCGCAAGAGCATAGATGTGTGCTTTGAAGATGTGCGCCATCGTGAACTCCGGCGCGGCGTCGATGGCCCGTTCCAGAAGGCCTGCCGGATCGCCCCGGTAGACGTTGAACGCATCGTTCGCTCGATCAAAGTGGTGCACGGCCTCGGCTGTTGCACCTGAGAGCGTATTGCCTTGTTGGTCGGTCAGCATGTTTGGCCGCTCCTGCGGATGAATGGGTTGTCTTGCCGACCTGCAATCTGCGCAGTCGGCGCTTTGTGCGGATGTTAATCTATGCGCGAATGACCTTGTGGAGAATTGGCGAGACGCCGGATCTCTTGCCCGACCCGCCGAATCGACGCGAAACGCAAACATGGACGCGATCCTCGACATCCTTCATGCCACGCGGCTTACCGGAGGCATCTTTCTCGATGCCGAGTTCACCGCGCCGTGGTGCGTGACCGCCCGGATCGGGCCGGAGGATTGCACGCCGTTCGGCCTGCGACCGGTCAACATCATCGCGTATCACTACGTGAGTGAGGGCAGGCTTTTCCTTACCGTCGACGACGAGCTCCCTGTCGCCGTTGAAGTTGGCGAGATCGTCATCCTGCCGCGTAACGATCCGCATCGTCTGGGAAGCGACCTGAACCTCCGGGCCGTGAGCGCTGAACGGTTGATCCAGCCTGCGGCGGGCGGTCCGCTCGCAAGAATCGTCTATGGCGGCGGCGGCGAGCGAACTCGCATATTTTGCGGATTCCTCGGCAACGATACACCGAACGATCCGATCGTCCGCATCCTGCCGAGAGTGTTGAAAGTCCATGTAGCAGACAGCCCGTCGGGGACGTGGATCGAAAGCTCGTTGAGGTTCGGCGTCGAGGAGCAGGCCGCCGGGGCCGTCAAGTCGCCGGCCGTCCTTGCCAGGCTCACGGAGCTCCTGTTCATGGAGGCGGTGCGCCGCTACCTGGTATCGCTGCCAGCCGGCCAATCCGGGTGGCGGGAGGGTGTGCGCGATCCGATGGTAGGTCGCGCGCTGGGCCTCCTGCATAGCCGGCTAAGCCAGCGCTGGACCACACAAGATCTCGCAGGAGCGGTCGGCATGTCCCGCTCGGCCTTCGCGGAACGGTTCACCCGCATCATGGGCGAGCCGCCCATGCGCTACCTGGCGCAACAACGCCTGCAAGCCGCAGCCGAGCGGCTGAGGAATTCGAGCGAGTCCATCTCGCGCATCGCCTTCAAGGTTGGCTATGAGTCCGAGGCTGCATTCAATCGCGCGTTCAAACGCGAGTTCGGCGTACCGCCGTCCAGTTGGCGCAAGCAGAGCCAATAGCACACAGAGACAAGGTCACAGGCTCTGGTGTTTGCCCGCGCCTGCATTCCCTGCGGCACGGTCCTCGGTTCATGTTTCGCTCGCGAAGCGTTTCGAAGCCTCCGACAGCCCCGGGTCGCCCGGGCGGAAGCGGCGCACCAGCGCCGTGAGCTGCACCGCCTTGCCGTTGCGCCGCTCGACGTCCACCGTACTGCCGATCTGAGCGGCGTTCGTGGAGTAGAGACACGTGAGGCTGGGTGCCGGGTGCGTGCAACCCGTTGTCGATGGTGACCCACGCTGTCCTTGGCACGTCGACATCGGTATTCACCGCCAACAGAACCTCGCGGTCGCTGAAGATACGCGACCACGGCACGACGGATCGGATCGCGCCGCTGATCATCACCGGCAGGCCGAAGTTCTGACCGTCGTCCGAAATCTGCCGCA
>JBOHZD010000133.1:0-6751 GCA_050738315.1 Woeseiaceae bacterium | reverse complement strand
CCGAAGCCACGGTCAACGTCAATGGCGGCAAGATTTACGCAGATGCAACCGAAGACGACATGTATGCAGCAATCGATAGCCTCGTAGACAAGCTGAACCGGCGAGTAAAAAAGTATAAGGAAAAACTCGCAGACCACCACGCCCGGGATAAAGTCAAGCTAAAATTTGGTTGAAATTCTCACGCTTGGACTGGTACAGCGACGCCGAACCTCGACGGGCGGCTGCCTCACAATTGAACCATGAATCTTCAACAGCTCATTACACCGGACAGCGTCCTCTGCAACGTAGTGACGCGCAGCAAAAAGCATTGCCTGGAAATTCTGAGTGAACTGCTCGCACGCGGCCGTCCCGACCTCTCCGACGAGGAGATATTTTCGCGGCTGGCCGAGAGAGAGCGCCTCGGCTGCACCGGACTGGACAACGGAGTCGCCTTTCCGCACTGCCGCATGAACGGGATCGATTCCGCAGGCGCGGCGTTGATGAAACTGTCGGCTCCGCTGGAGTTCGACTCGCCGGACGGTGAGTCGGTCGATCTT
The DNA here is from genome assembly GCA_050738315.1 of Woeseiaceae bacterium. GTDB lineage: Bacteria > Pseudomonadota > Gammaproteobacteria > Steroidobacterales > Woeseiaceae > IDS-8. Next base: position 6,215 of record JBOHZD010000133.1, on the reverse strand, counting down.
GTGCTCGGCCTGATCGTGCCGGCCGAACTGGACCAAAACCACCACTTCACCGTCGACGAGATCGCCGCGCTGCTGAAGGGCGAACGGCTGCGCGGCCGCTTGCGCGGCGCCAACAGCAACCAGGAACTGTACGACGCGCTACGGCCGGAGCAAGGCGACAATGCGGCAAGACGCGAGGGCAGCGTCCATGGTTGATCCCACTCCGGCTCCGACTGACGATGTCGTTCCGGAGCTGGACGAGATGCGATTGATCATCATCAGCGGACTGTCGGGCTCCGGGAAGAGCGTGGCTTTGCATGTCCTCGAAGACCTTGGCTTTTACTGCATCGACAACATGCCGGCGGCGCTGCTCCAGTCCCTGCTCGAGGAAGTCAGTCAGATTGATGACCGGTCTACTGTCCGGGTGGCAGTCGGTGTGGATGCACGAAACAGGCAACAGGATCTCGAGTCGCTGCCGGCACTCATCGATGAGCTGAGGAAGAAAAACGTGCAGACGGACCTGTTGTTCCTGCAGGCGAGCGACGAAATCCTCCTGAAACGATACAGCGAGACCCGCAGGCGCCATCCGCTCGACAAGCATGGGACCGAACTTCGGGCTGCCATCGAAAAAGAACGGGAGCTGCTCGGCCAGGTCATCAACGCCGCCGACCTGATCATCGATACGTCACGCACCAGCGTGTACGAGCTCGCGGAAGCGATTCGCGAACGAGTCGGACGGCGTGACCGGAACATGCTGTCCGTGCTGATCGAGTCGTTTGGGTACAAGCACGGCATCCCTCCCGATGCTGACTTCGTATTCGATCTGCGATGCCTGCCCAATCCTTACTGGCAGAGCGAACTGCGAAGCCTGACCGGACTCGACGCGCCCGTCGTCGAATTCCTCGATGCGGAGCCCGCCTTCGTACAGATGTACGAGGACATCCTGTCGTTCCTGCGCCGGTGGATACCCGAGTACGTCAGTTTCGATCGCAGCTACCTGACCGTCGCAATTGGCTGCACCGGCGGCCAGCATCGTTCGGTCTACATGACCGAAAAACTCGCCGCGGCACTGAAGCAGTCACACGAACCGGTCCTCACACGGCACAACGAAGTCTCCGTTCGTCCTACCGACCACAAGTAACGCCATTCGCCCGCCCCTCGTGCATTGCACGATTTAGGATAAACTGCACTGCCGCGCTGTTGCTGTGCAGCATCGGCGATCGGGGGCGGATTGCGCACTGGGGAGAGCTTTTCAGGATCGTGCGAAACAGGGATGTTTCGCCCGAAGCCTACATGGACGTATTTACGGCGGTCCTGAAAAGCTCTCCCCAGTGCGCAATCCGCCTGCCACAAACCTTGTCGGTCCGGAAGGCCCTCCCCGATCCACAATCGGCCCCGGATCGCCAATGGTGTTCGTCGACAGTGCGGGCCTGTAACCCTCGATTGTTATGCGGACGGCATAGATGGACGTACGAGACCCAACGCAGACCACGCTGGAGGTGTTGCGCGACAAGCTCGACAGCGGGGGCATGCGCTCCGTGAAGATGCTGGTGTCGAGTTTGACGCCGGCGGAGCTTGCCCGCTTGCTCGAGTCCTTGCCGCCGGCCGAACGCGCCTTGATCTGGGAGATGGTCGATCCCGAGCGCGAAGGTGATGTCCTGGTCGAGCTGGCCGAGGAGGTTCGGGACGGCCTCATCAGCGGCATGGCAACGGAACGGCTCATCGCGGCCACGGAGGGCATGGAACTCGACGACCTTGCCGACCTGCTGGGTGACCTGCCGGAGGCACTGACCCGCGAAGTCATGCGCTCGCTGGACCACCAGGACCGCGAGCGCCTGAGCCAGGTGCTCGCATACGACGAGGATACGGCCGGCGGCTTGATGAACGTCGACATCGTGACGATCCGCCCCGATGTCACGCTCGAGGTCGTGCTTCGTTACCTGCGGGCACGCGGCAACATTCCCGATGGCACGGATACGATTTACGTCGTCAACCGGAACAACGAGTACATAGGATCGCTGTATTTGTCCCGGGTGCTGGTGCACGACCCGCAGGAAAGCGTCGCGCATGGCATGTCGTCGAACGTCCTGCCGATCCCCGCGCACACCAGTTCGGCCGAGGTCGTGCGGGAATTCGAAAACCGCGATCTGTTGTCCGCGCCGGTCGTCGACGAGAACTATCGCCTGGTTGGCCGCATTACGGTGGACGACATCGTCGATGTCATTCGTGAAGAGGCCGAGCATTCGCTGATGAGCGCGGCGGGCCTCGACGAAGAAGACGACATGTTCGCGCCGGTTGCCAAAAGTGCGCGGCGGCGTGCTCTCTGGCTGGGCATCAACCTGGCGACAGCGTTCCTTGCGGCGTCGGTGGTCGATCTCTTTCAGACCACCCTGGACAAGATTGTACTGTTGGCGGTGCTGATGCCGGTCGTCCCGAGTATGGGCGGTGTCGCCGGAAACCAGTCGCTGACGATCATTACCCGCGCAATCGCGCTGGGACAGATCGACAAAACGAATGCTCGCAGAATTCTGCGCAAGGAATTATTCGTCGGCATTTTGAACGGCATTGTCTGGGCGACGCTGGTCGCACTCTTTACCTATTTCTGGTTTAACGACTGGCGTATCGGTGGCGTCATCGCGGGCGCTATGGTCATCAACCTGATTTTTGCCGCGGCCGCCGGCTTCTCGGTGCCGCTGACTCTGAAGCGTCTTGGAATCGACCCTGCGATCGCGGGCGGCGTCGTGGTCACAACCGTCACCGACGTCGTCGGATACCTGGTGTTTCTGGGCCTGGGCGCTTTTTTCCTGGTTTAAGGCAGGAAGCCGCTTCAGCGCTGTGGATCGGCGACTTCGCCGCTGTATCCGCTGAGGTCTTTTTTCACCCAGGCGGGCGCGAACAGTCGCGGCACGTCGGCTCCGGTAACGAAATCGACGAGCTGATCCTTCACCTGCATCGCATCGGCATAGCCAAGATCGATCAACGCCTGCGTATACTCCCGCTCGAACAACAGAAAACTCATCAGGCGGCTCTCGCCTTTGCTTTCGCCGCGAATGCCCCGCAACAGGGCTCGTACCGGCAGCGGCATCGCACGGCGATGTTCGTAGGCGACTTCCCGCAGGTCCCGGCTCGGCACGATTAACATCGTATCGATCGGACGTACCCGGAGGAGCGGCCCGGTGCGATGTTCCGGGGCGACTGCGTCGATAAGCTGATTGATGCGGGTCATGCGTTCGAGATCGGAGTACAAGCCGTCCATAAACAGCGTGTCGAGCATGTATCCCGTAATCTGCGCGAAGCTCGGAAATTTCGGCGCGATGCTCGGCGGGGTCAGCGCATCCGGCGTTTCGTCGCGCACGCCGATGACGAGAATCCGGTCTGCGCCGAGATGTATGGCGGGACTGAGCGGCGTCGCCTGACGCATCGCCCCGTCACCGAGAAATTCGTTGCCGATCCGGACCGGCGGAAAAATCAGCGGTACCGCGATGCTGGCCATCAAATGATCGAGATGCAGCGATTGCCGAATGCCGATCCGGCGAGTTCGTGACCAGATTCGAAGTTCGGGACGTGCCTGGAAAAACGTGATCGATTGTGCCGAGCCGTAGCTCGCTGCCGTGACCGCCACCGCATGCAGATGGCCGCTGTCGATCGAGGCCTGAACGCGTGGAAATCGAATGTTACGGCTCAGGAGAGCGCGCAGCGGGGTATTGTCAAGCAGCGATCGGGGTGTACCGACCAGCAGGCCGCCAAAGACGATCGCCGCCAGCCAGTGCAGGCTGCTTTTAAGCATTGTCAGTGAATCCGTTCGGAATACCTGGCCGCTGTGGAAATTCGCCCATACCCTTTCGAGCTCGGCGACAGCGAAGCAGAAGCGCCTTGCCTTACTGGCAAGAACAACGGAATTGATGGCGCCCGCAGAGGTACCGCTGATCACCGGAAACGGGTTCGGCGTTCGAGTTGGCAGCAGTTCGCCCAACGCTTTCAGAACCCCCACCTGAAAGGCACCGCGAGCCCCGCCTCCCGGCAATACCAACCCTGTCTTGAGTGCTTGTGGATGTATTTTCATTCTTGAGGCGTATTATAGGGCGCGCCCGAAAAATGGCATCGTTATCGCGAAGAATGTCCCAGGGTCAGTGCAGGCGCTTGATGCCGGCATCGAGTCCGCTGACGGTCAGCGGGAACATCCGGTCGTCCATCAGGTCCCGCGTCAGTTTGATGGACGGGGTGTAATCCCAGCGCTGTTGCGGTTCCGGATTGAGCCAGATGGCTTTCGGATACGTATTGAGCAGCCGTTTGATCCAGACGGCGCCTGGCTCTTCGTTCCAATGCTCGACGCTGCCTCCCGCATAGACGATTTCGTACGGGCTCATCGTCGCATCTCCGACAAAAACGAGTTTGTAGTCCGCGCCGTACTTGTGCGTCACGGACGAAGTTGCAACACGTTCGGCGTGGCGGCGCCTGTTGTCCTTCCACAGGCTCTCATAGATGAAATTGTGGAAGTAGAAATATTCCAGATGCTTGAACTCGCTTCTGGCCGCGGAAAACAACTCTTCGCAGATCCGAACGTGATCGTCCATCGAGCCGCCGATATCGAGGCATAGCAGGACCTTGATGGCATTGTGCCGCTCCGGAACCATGCGCAGATCGAGGAAACCTGCATTGCGGGCCGTCTTGTCGATCGTGTCCTGCAGGTCGAGTTGATCCGCTGCGCCCTCCCGCGCGAACCTCCTGAGCTTGCGTAGCGCAAGCTTGATATTGCGTGTGCCGAGCTCCACCTGGTCGTCGAGATTCCGGTATTCGCGGCGATCCCAGACTTTGGCGGCGCGGCGATGGCGCGAACCCGGTTGCCCTATACGCACGCCTTCCGGGTTATAGCCCCAGGCGCCGAACGGCGACGTTCCCGCGGTACCGATCCATTTGTTGCCACCCTGGTGACGCCCGCTTTGTTCTTCGAGCCGCTCGCGCAAAGCCGCCATCAGTTTTTCGAACCCGCCCAAGGCTTCGATTTCGGCGCGTTCCCCCTCGGTCAGCGAAAGCTCGGTCTCGCGGCGCAGCCAGTCACCGGGTATGTCGTCAGCCAGGATCTGGATGGCGTTTTCGATACCTTCGAAATGTGCGGCGAAGATACGGTCGAACAGATCGAACTGAGTCTCGTCCTTGACCAGGCACGACCGCGAGAGGTAATAGAATTCGTCGACGCTGTATCCCGCGGCGCCCTTCTGCATCGCCTCCAGCAAAGTCAGGAGTTCGGTAATCGAGGGCTTGAGACCGCCTTCGCGAAGCATGAAAAAGAAACGGGCCAGCATCCCGTGCGCCTACTGGGTGCGGCTCCGCCGGTCCAGGAAAACCAGTTGTTCGAACAGATGCACGTCCTGCTCGTTCTTGAGCAGCGCCCCGTAAAGCGGCGGTATGGCTTTGCGCGAATCTTCCGCGCGCAATGCTTCCGGCGGGATGTCTTCCGCCAGCAGTAACTTGATCCAGTCGAGCAATTCCGAGGTGGACGGCTTCTTCTTCAACCCGGGCACATCGCGCACTTTATAAAACGCCGTCAGCGCTTCCCGCAGAAGCGATTTCTTTAGGCCGGGAAAATTAACTCCAACGATTTTCTCCATCGTTTCCCGGTCAGGAAACTTGATGTAATGAAAAAAGCAACGACGTAGAAAAGCGTCCGGTAATTCCTTTTCGTTGTTGCTGGTGATAATGATAATCGGACGATGCCGCGCCGTGATCAAACGCTTCGTCTCATACACGAAGAATTCCATGCGATCCAGTTCCTGCAGCAGATCGTTGGGAAATTCGATATCGGCTTTGTCGATTTCATCGATCAGCAGTACGGGCTGCACCTCGGACTCGAACGCTTCCCAGACCTTGCCGCGCACGATGTAGTTTGCGATGTCGTGAACCCGGTCGTCGCCCAGCTGCGAATCCCGCAGCCGCGCAACCGCGTCATAATCGTAAAGTCCTTGTTGTGCCTTGGTGGTCGACTTGATATGCCACTCGTACAGCGGCCGTTCGAGCGCGCCCGCCACCTCCATGGCCAGTTGCGTCTTGCCGGTACCGGGTTCCCCCTTGATCAGGATCGGCCGCTGCAATGTCACCGCCGCGTTTACCGCGGTCATCAGGTCGTCGGTCGCGATGTAGGAGCGGGTGCCGGTGAAGCGGGTGTTTGCCATCAATCAACTCTTCGATATTCGATGCATCAGACAGTATCCCCGCTTCGAACTTGCCCTACAAGGGAC
>JBOHZD010000132.1:0-3876 GCA_050738315.1 Woeseiaceae bacterium | reverse complement strand
TGCCGTCCTCGAACCGGATGACGTAACAGTAGGTATTGTTGTATGCCTTGCCCGACTTCGTCGTGGCGTGCCCACGGCATTCGACCACGACATAGTCGTCCTCGGCGATGAAGCGGTGTGCGGTGTTGGTGTAGCGGTCCGCGAATTGCGAGAACAACGGCTCCATGAGGTCCCTGAGCACGGACTGTTTCCCGCGATACGTCTTCGACCATGGCGTCGTGCCGATGATCGTCCAGGAAAAATCGTCGGCCCAACAATCGATGAAGGACTGACCGTTACCTTTGGCGAGCTCCGAAAAGGCATGCTGCAACAGTGCTTTGTTCTTCGATTCACTCATTAAATCGCTTGCACCTCCGAAAATGCGGGCTCCAGCCCAGCTGGGCTGCCGCTTTAACGCTGGCAACCGTCCCGTGCGCTCGCCGTTCGCTCCTTAAGCTTTTACATCGCCGCGTAATCAGGCAGTTCGACATCGTCGCGCAGGTCGCGGCCGATGAAATAATCCGCGACGGCAGGGAACCGCAGCAGCCGGGTTGCAATTCTTCGAAACGCAATGCCAATGGCGGTGCGGGGCACGAATGACGTGGCGAACCTCGCTGCCGACTCCTGCTTGCGCTTCAGAAACGGCGTCAGGCGCTCCTCGTATCGCGCGAATGCCCGATGATGATCGCCACCTGCGCGATTGAGTTCTCCTGCGAGAACGTAGGCCTCAGCCATTGCGAGCCCGCATCCCTCTCCTGCAAGGAGCGAAACACAGGCTGCGGCATCGCCGACCAATGCCGTGCGACCTTTGCTCCAGCGATCCATCCTGATCTGGCTGACGCGATCGAAATAAACTTCGCCAGCACCGCTCATCAGGTCGAGAATTCGCGGACATTCCCAGCCGACACCGGCGAAAGCGCGCCTCAGCAACGACTTGTGCTGCAGCTCATCGGCCGGATCCTCGCCGCTCATGTATTCATCACGGAACACGAACAGGAAGAGGGTTGCATCGCCGCGCATCGAGAAGCGGGAGATCTGCCGCCCGGGTTGCGCATGGCTGACATAAACAAGGTCGTCGCGCGGCCGGTAGCCCTTGATGGCGAATGCGGCGACGTGATAGCCGAGATTGAATGCAAATTCGTCTTCGGAACCAAAGACCAGGCCGCGCACGCGTGAATGCAGCCCGTCTGCGCCGATCACCAGGTCGACGTCGCGCGGTGCGGCGTGATCGAAGCCGACGCGCACGCCGTCGGCTCGTTCGTCAATTTGCGCGACGGAGTCGCCGAAAATGGTTTCAACCTTGTCCTGGACCGTATTGAAAATCGTTGCCGCAAGATCCGAGCGCTGCAGGCTGGTGAAGCGTCCGTCCGTCATGCGCTCGAAAACATCGGTCGAGAAACCGGCCGCCTTGTCGCCCTGCCGGTCCATGAAACGCACTTCCCGGACCTGATAGCCCAGGTCCCTGACGCGCGGGATCACGCTCATCCTTTCCGCGATGTCGTAACCCAGTCCCCAGAAGTCGATCACGTATCCGCTGCCCCGGAACCGGGGGTATTCCTCGACCAGCAGCACATCGTGGCCGGATTGCTGCAACCAGTAAGCAAGCGTCGGACCCGCAATGCCGGCTCCATTGATGACGATCTTCACGACACTTCCAGTATCGGTTGCACGGGATGCGCATGCAAGCGTGGGCCCTGTTGGGAGCTACGCCCGCTGCAGCTCCGCAACCAGATCTTCCAGGCGATCGTAGCTGATGCCTGCGCCTCTGGACATTCCGGTGCCGAGGACCATGTCGCGCACTTCCTGCGACGGATAGCGCACAGTGGCCGTCAGGCGCGTCTTGCTGCCCTCCTCGGTGAAGTCGGAGGTCACCACCGAGACCGCGTCCGGATAGGGCTCGAAGATTTCGGTGAACACCAACCGGCTCGGTGCTGCGATCTCCCGGTACTCACCGTAGAACACCGCTTCGCCGCCGGGATGGCGGTTCACGAAACGCCATTTGCCACCGACGCGAAGATCGATTTCGCACACCGGGACAGAATAACCCTCGCCCAGGCGACCCCACCAACGTTTCACGTGCTCGGGAGTCGTCATCGCCTTGAATACCAAGTCCCTCGGCGCATCGAACAGGCGCGTCATGCAGATTTCCTGTTCCGACGGCGTCGTGACTTTGAAACTGTCTGTATTTGCGGTGCTGCTGTTGACCATGACTACTTTTCCTTATCCTTTAATTTCTGCAGATAATTGTCCAGCCGGTCGAACCGCCCTTCCCAGAGGTGCCGGTAGTGTTCGGTCCAATCGGCTACCCCCTTCAATGGGCCGGCGTCGATCCGGCAGGGGCGCCACTGGGCTTCGCGTCTTCGAGCGATCAGTCCGGCGCGCTCGAGCACCCGGAGGTGCTTCGACACGGCGGGCAGGCTAAGGTCGAAGGGCTCCGCAAGTTCGGTCACCGAGCATTCTCCGGAAACCAGCCGAGCCAGGATAGCGCGGCGGGTGGGGTCGGCCAGGGCCGAAAAGGTGGTACTCAGCGGGTCGGTTGGCATGAGTATTAAACCAATTAGTTAATTAACTGTTTGGTTTAATACACGGGAGCGGCGGGCTTGTCAAGAAAAAATAAATCAGGTGGCCAGCGTTTCGTTTGCCTTTGACCCGTGCCGCGAACGCTGTCGGCTGTCGCCTTTTCAGAATTGATGAACGTATACCGAGATGGATGCTTTCTTCGAGTTCCGTCATGCCTTCCAGCAAATCGATCTCAAGGAGCCGGTAACCACCGAAGCCGATGATCCGCTCGGTCCAGGCATGAAACTGAGCCGATCGAACCGCAGCTGGGTGGCCTCGACGTAGTAATTGGCATTGACGATGAAGTCCCGGTTCTCAATCCAGAAAAGTCCGAAACCGAGTTGCTGATGCCGGTGTCAGTGGGTTGCTGAATGGAGCGAAGTTGTATTGAGTCGTCGCTCAGTGCGATTTCGCCGGCAGATTGCTGACCGGGCCCACGATTCCTGTGGCAGAGCCATTACGGCAACGCACGACAGAATCGCTGAAGTCGGAAAATTCAGATATGACATAACTGTCCCCCTTCGAATTGAGCGTTCGCTAGCGGAAAGCAAGGATACGATCGCAACTAATGGATCGGGTGGTCACGAGCAGGTCGGCCATTCCACCACATCGACGCAAGCAGCGTGCCAACAGAACTTGATGTTTAGTGGTCCATTCCACAATTACGGTGACATTCGGCCGCCGGTGCATCCCGGCCGGCTGCGTTGCTCCTCCCTCAAATATTCCCGATATTCTCGGTCGTCGCGCCTTGCCAGCCGGGTGCCTCGACACCCGACTGTCACCGTAATTATGGAATCGACCACTTAGCTATTGCGACGATTAACGGGAACCGCGTTTTTTTTTACGCGCAAGCGGTAATATTTGCAGGAACGGCGCAATATTTCTCACGCCCGGCCGGGACGGCGCCCGACCGGAGCATGCCACCCTCCTGGCATGAATGCTGCATACATCCCTTCTCTAACGAAGTATTAAACGGGGCGGGCGCCAAGGACCGCGCAAACGACGCGATTCGCCAGCCGAACGAACGGGAGATCAGTCATGACACATGTAATGAAAGTTCGGGCAAAGCCCGCTGCAGCAATGCTCGTCCTGCTGGCACTGGGTGCCTGTGCGACGACGCCGGAGCCCGTCGCGGATCTTGCGCGGGCTGAGGCCGGCATCGAGCAGGCGGAGCAGTCCGGCGCCCGGCAATACGGTCCGGTGGAACTGGGCCTGGCCACGGACAGGCTGGCCAGCGCGCGCGCGGCAGCCGCGGAAGGCGAGATGGTCCTGGCCGAGAATTATGCGGAAGAAGCGACGCTTGCCGCGGACCTTGCAGCGGCGAAAGCCCGAAGCGGG
>JBOHZD010000131.1:0-5315 GCA_050738315.1 Woeseiaceae bacterium | reverse complement strand
TTGCCGTCGACCACGGTTGACGCGACGTCCTGTTCGTCGGCCACGTAGACCAGGTGCGAGATGACATCGTACGTCGGCACGAAATGCACATCGTCGAACGATACCTGGATCAGATCTCCGCGCATGCCGACTGCCAGTGAGCCGATCGTGTCCTCGAGTCCGATCGCCTCCGCGCCGCCGCTCGTCGCCATCCTGAGCACCGTACTCGCCGACAGCACCGTCGGATCCATGCGATCCACCTTCTGCAGAAACGCTGCCAGCCGCATCTCCTCCCACATGTCGAGATCGTTGTTGCTGGCCGCGCCGTCGGTGCCGAGGCCCACGCGGACGCCCGCGCGCAGCATCGCAGCGACGGGAGAGATGCCCGAGGCAATTTTCATATTCGAAGTCGGATTGTGAATGACGCCGACTTTCTTCTCGGCGAGTATCCGTATCTCTTCCTCCGTCGGCCACACCACGTGCGCCCCGATCGTCGGCCCGTCGAAAAAGCCGATGGAATCGAAGAAATCGATCGACGTCATGCCGTAGGTCTTTTTGGAATACTCGACCTCGTAAGGCGATTCGGACAGGTGAATGCTGATCGGCACACCGGCCTGATTCGCCGCATCGCGCGTCGCCCGGAGTTGTTCCTCGTTCAACGTGTAATCGGAATGTGGCCCGAAGATCGGGGTGACGCGGCTGTTCTTTCCTTTCCAGCGTTCGATAAACGCGAGGCCCGTCACGATGTCGTCATTCGCACCCTCGCCATCGGGGCTGCGTTGCCCGATCACCGTGGCCGAAACGAGAGCCCGCATGCCGCAGGATTCCACCACTGATGCAACGACCTCGGGAAAGTAGTACATGTCGACGAACGTGGTCGTGCCGCCTCGGATCATTTCCCAGCAGGCGAGTTCCGTGCCGATGCGGACGAATTCCGGATCGACGAATTCCACTTCCGCCGGGAAGATGTAGTCGTTCAGCCAGGTCATCAGTTCGAGATCGTCGGCGACACCGCGGAGCAAGGTCATCGCCGCATGCGAATGACCATTGATCAGCCCGGGCATCACGATGCGGTTGTCGGCCGGCAGGCGTTCCTCGGCGGCGTATTGCGCGTCAATGTCGGCAGCAGGGCCGATCGCAACGATCGCGCCTTCGTCGATTGCGACCGCGCCGTCTTTGACCACCGTCATCTGCGCGTCCATCGTGACGATGTACTTGCCCTCGACGATGAGATCGATGGGTTCTCCGGTCGTGTCCGCAGGCAGGGCGGGTTGCGGTTCCGCGGATGGCGTGCCGGTCTGCGGCGAGGGCGGGACGCAGGCGGCGAGTGCGGCGAGGGCCAGGCTGGCCAGGAAGCGGGTGAATGGGGACGCGTGACGGGATCTATTCATTGTCTCTCGTGATCATCAGGGCAAAGGCGCTGCGCGGGCCATCACCGGGCGGGTAAGGGCGCGGCGGCGTTGCGATTTCGGCGGGGATTATACCCGCTGAGTCTCTGGAAAAACCCCGAAAACGGTCCGAAAATTAGGCTATTCTGTCCGTCAGATGGCCACCGAAGAGCGTGCCCTCACAGAGGGGTTCATGCTGGCACAGTGGCGCGTAGAACCGCTGAAAGGCCAGATCACAGCGCCGGACGGCTCGCGGCGACATGTCGCACCGAGGGCGATGGATGTGCTTGTCTGTCTCGCATCCCGCCCGGGGGATATCGTCGAGAGGTCCACACTGTTCGACGAAACGTGGGGCGAGCATACCCGTTCGGACGAAGCCCTCACGCACTGCATCAGCGAACTCCGGCATGCGCTCGACGACCGCTCCGACAGCCCCGAGTTTCTGCAAACGATACCGAGACGCGGCTACCGGCTGATCGCATCCGTGAGTCCGTTGACTGCTCCATCGTTGCGCGCGGCGGACGACGAAGCTGCAAACCCGCGTGCCGGTTTCTTCGCCCGGCAATTCGGTGATTTGCGCAAGCGTAAAGTCATTCAAACCGTCATCGGCTACCCGGTCCTCGCCTGGCTGCTGGTGCAGGTCGTGGATATCCTCTGGGAATATCTCCTGCAACCCCTCGGCGCCCCGGCCTGGCTGGTGCCGAGCTTCGTTGTGCTCGTGGCAATCGGCTATCCGATTGCCGTCTTTCTTTCCTGGGCGGTCGACCTGACGCCCGAGGGAGTGCGTCTTACGACGAGTGGAGGCGGCGCTTCACGCACCGGGGGGTTGGTCATAGCCGGCATTGCCTCAATTGCAATCACGATTGCCGCCTTGTTCGTCTACTTCAACGCCTACGAGCCGCCCGAACCCGCCCGGCAGGAACCTCAGCAAGCCAGGATCGCCACATCACCGGAAGCGGGGTCGATCGCAGTACTGCGCTTCATGAATATCGGCGAGAACCCGGACATCGCGTATCTGAGTGACGGCCTGACGGAAGAACTGATTCACGAACTCACCAACCTCAAGTCCGTCCGGGTTGCGGCACGAACGTCGGCGTGGCCGTTTTCGACTTCGAATTTGCGGGCCACCGAAATCGCGGATCAGCTCAGAGTGGAAAAGATCCTTGAAGGCAGCGTCAGATCGGATGGCAACGAGATAAGAGTCACCGCGCAGCTCATCGACGAGAAAGGGTTTCATGTCTGGTCGGAAACCTACAATCGCCGGCTCGACGACATTCTCGCCATTCAAAAAGACATTGCGGCGAAGGTCGTCGGGGAACTGGGCGTGCTACTGACGGATGAGTCCCAGGTCCGGCTGGCAAAAAAGCCGACGATCAATTCGAACGCCTACGACCAGTACCTGCTGGGCCGCCAGTTCCTCAGACAACCGCCCAATGCGGTGTCAATCGATACGGCGCGGAGATATTTCGAAAACGCGATCGAACTCGATAATCGTTTTCCGTTGGCCTACGCGGGACTTTGTGAAAGCTATCTCGCGAACTATCGCCTTTCCGGGGCGACGGAACATTTCGCTCAGGCAGAGCTTGCCTGCCACCGTTCCCTGTCGCTGGATGGGGGTCTCGCCGAAGTCTATACGGCGCTTGGCAACCTGTATCGCCAATCCGGGCAGTACGGCAAGGCGGAAGAGGAGTTCGAAACCGCACTGGCGATCAATCCGATGTTCGAGGAAGCGAATTACGGGCTGGGACGCGCCTTGCAGGGGCAAGGCCGACTCGACGAAGCGGAACAGACACTGCGCCGAAGCATCGACCTCGAGCCGGCTTACTGGGGCTCATACATGGCAGTCGGCAATTTCCTGCACCAGCAGGGCCGCTACGCGGAAGCGCTTCCGTTTTACGAGAAGGTGACGGAACTCGCGCCGGACTCGGCCGGCGGTTTTATCAATCTCGGTTCCGCGTTGCACTGGCTGGGCGACTGGGACGCTGCGGAAGCCGCCTGGCGCCGTTCGCTCCAACTGGAGCCCGATGCGCTGGGTTACCAGAACCTGGGAACCCTGTTTTACTACCAGCATCGCTTCGCAGAGGCGATGGAGATGGACCAGAAAGCGATCGAAGCCGCGCCGTCCGATCATCGAAACTGGGGCAAGCTGGCAGCAACGCAGCGCTACATCCCCGGCCAGGAAGCGGCCAGCCAGCAATCGTATCGCCATGCCATCGAACTCGTTGAAAAACAGCTTGCCATCAACCCGGATGAACCCGAGGACCTGTATCACCTGAGCGCATACCGGGTGAACACCGGCGACCTGGCCGGCGCCCGGGATGCAATGGAACGCTCGTTGTCGCTGGCGCCCGAGAATCCGAGCGCGCACTATTTTGCTGCGATCCTGGAAATGAACTCGGGTAATGACGAAGTGGCGATGGCCGAGCTTGAAAAAGCCACCAGCCTCGGCTATTCCTATAAGTTACTACAGGCCGATCCGGAGTTCGAAACACTGCAAGCCCACGCGGAATTCACGGCGTTACTGGATAAATACAAGAATTGACCGTTTACGGTCGCTACCGGTACTGGAGACGCGTTATGAACAACAAGAATGCAAAACACGCAAGCTTGACCGTTCTGCCTGTCCTTCTGCTCGGAATATCGGCGTGCGAGGATGTCAGCTACGAGTACGACATTCCCCAGTCACAGGCACAATGTCCTGGCGGCACGACGTTTCGCAGCGGTGGTTCCGCGATCATCGATCGCAGCGGCGGCAGTTCGATCAGGGACCGACACGCCAATCCCGTCACGAGCTACTGTGAAGAGGCGGAATGTCCCGGCGGTAACTGGAGCACCGTCTCGCCGGAAATGGACTGGCATCTCACAAAGGGCAAATACGTCGTCGCCAATCGGACCTGCCTGGCTCCATAGGCGGTGATTGCCGACTGAACCAGGCCGCACTCCGATGCGTTTTCGCTCATTCACTCTGGCCGCCGCGTTGCTGCCGGTTATGTCCACCGGGCAGGCGCAGGATGCATTTCAGTTCACGTATCCGGAGCCGAATTCCGAAATCGCCCTGAATACGTACCAGACGGTCCGCGTACAGTGGTTGCGCGACAGCGATCCCGTATTCAACGGCACCGTTGCCCTGCGGACGGACCTCGGCGTGATAGAGGACGAGGTGACCCGGACGGGACCGAACGGTGTCGCGACATTCGCCATCAGATCGACGACGGCAGGCATCGCGACCTTGCATGCGACGACGCCGGATTTGCCCGTGCCTGGTGCCGCCGAACTGGTCGTGCGCTTCAGCGGAACGGTGAAGTCGGACCAGCCGTTCGGCGATCTTGCGGTGCAACGAAGTCTCGAAAACCAATTGCCGCTCTGGATCCTGACTGACAGGATCGGTTTTCTCGCGCGTGACGGCGTCAGCATCGAAGATGTTGCGACGATTGCTGCTGACGAAGGCCTCACACAACTGACGCCGTTGAGCGATCGCATTTTCGTACTGAAAGTCGATTACATTACGGCGGGCGATCCCGAGCAGTTCCTGCGTGGACTCGCGCGGGGACTCGAAGAGCGCCATTCCGAAATATTCCGTGCCGGGATGGTGGCGCAGATCGTCGGCACCCGGCAGTGGCTCGTCGTTCCGGACCAGATCATCGTCAGGTTCATGAGCGGACTATCCGAACAGGATATCAAAATCCTGGTCAGTCCCGCCGGCCCGATTGCGTTCGAGGAAGCGGCGCTCGATCCCTCGCGCTACGTGATAACCCTTGGCGTGGCCGGAGACGGTGCGCTGCAAAGCGCATCCCGGTTGTCCTCGATGGCGGGACAGGTCGTCTATGCCGAACCCAACTACGTCATCCCGATCGACTTGCGCGGAGACCCGAAGACGGATGCCGGCTACGGTTACCAGTGGCACCACGAGAACGCGGGAACGTATGCGACCGAAGATGCCGATATCGA
>JBOHZD010000130.1:0-8940 GCA_050738315.1 Woeseiaceae bacterium | reverse complement strand
TGCGCGCGATGAGGTTGGCAATGAATCCCGTGCGAGTTTCGACTACCGTGTTTTCCCGAAAAACTTCCGCGAGAGCCGCATCTCGTTAAACGATCGCTTCCTGCAGAAGGTCGTGCCGGAGATTCTCCACAACACCCCGGAGCTGCAAGTCGAAGATCCGTCGAACCTGCTGGCCTCGTACCTGGACATCAACCGCGACCTGCGCCGGCAGAACAACGCGCGGATCGCGGCGATGGCCGCGTCGACCGCGCCGGAGATCCTGTGGCAGGGCGCGTTCGAGCAATTGACCAATACCGCCGTCGAGGCGGGCTTCGCCGATCAGCGCACCTACGTCTATAACGGCAACGACGTCGATCACCAGGTGCACCTCGGTTTCGATCTGGCCTCGACGAGTAACGCGCCCGTGCTCGCGGCGAACAGTGGCCGCGTCGTGCATGCCGGATGGCTCGGCATCTACGGCAACTGCGTCGTGCTCGATCATGGCATGGGTTTGCAGTCGCTGTATGCGCACCTCTCAACCATCGAAGTTGCTGTCGGCCAAGCGGTCGAGAAGAGCGGTCGGCTCGGATTGAGCGGCCAGACCGGCCTCGCCGGCGGCGATCATCTGCATTTCACGATGCTGCTCGGCGGACATGCGGTTACGCCGATCGACTGGTGGAGCCAGCAGTGGATCGAGGACAGGATAGAACGCAAGCTGCTGGCAGCAGTGGATCAGGGGTCGAACCAAACAGCTCGACCGAGGTAGCCTGCTCGAACCAGGGCTCGTTCACGATGCGCCGGAGCTCATGGTCTCGCGCCTGGTTGCCACCGCGCGCGGCGCCGATAACGAACAATTCCTTGCACCTATAATGCGCGGGCCACCATTGCCGGGGAGGAAATCGATGAAGTCGACACACGTCTTGCTCGTCAGCCTGTGTTTGCTGTTTGCATACGCGGGGCCATGCGATGCCGCCACTTCGCTCCCGCATCTGCAGAAGCAAGGCGAGGCGACCCGGCTCATCGTGGATGGAGAGCCGTTCCTCATGCTTGCCGGTGAGCTCGGCAATTCGACCGCGTCGGATCTCGACTACCTGCGGCCGTACTGGCCACGCCTGCAGGCACTCAACCTCAACACGGTGCTGGCCCCGGTCTACTGGGAGCTGATCGAGCCGGAGGAAGGCGAGTTCGATTTCGCGCTGGTCGACGGGCTGATCGAGGACGCCCGGGTACACGATATGCGTCTCGTGCTGCTCTGGTTCGGCTCGTGGAAGAATTCCATGTCGAGCTATGTGCCGGCGTGGGTCAAGCGCGACCAGCGGCGCTTTCCGCGCGCCGAGGCGTCCGACGGCCCCGGCCTCGAAATCCTGTCGCCGTTCAGCGCGGAGAACCGTGACGCGGACGCGCGCGCGTTCGCGGCATTGATGCGTCACCTGCGCGAGTTCGACGGCAACCGGCACACTGTGCTCATGGTGCAGGTGGAGAACGAGATCGGGATGATTCCGGAGGCACGCGATCGCAGTGACGCCGCGGATGCGCGATTTGCCGAAGAGGTGCCGCGTGCGCTAATGGATCATCTCGGTGCGAATCGCGACATGCTCGCGCCCGCGTTGCGCTCGCGCTGGGAATCGGCGGGTGCCCGTCAGAGCGGCAGCTGGGAAGAGGTCTTCGGCCGCGGCCTCGCGACCGACGAGATCTTCATGGCCTGGCATTTCGCCGTCTACACCGAGGCGGTGGCGGCCGCGGGGAGAGCGGAATACGACCTGCCGCTGTTCGTCAACGCCGCGCTCATCCGGCCGGGGTACCAGCCGGGCAGGTACCCGAGCGCAGGTCCCTTGCCGCAGGTGTTCGACGTCTGGCGGGCGGGCGCGCCGACACTCGATTTCCTGGCGCCGGACATTTATTTCCCGAACTTCGTCGAGTGGGCACGCGCCTACGACGTGCCGGACAACCCGTTCTTCATTCCCGAGACCGGCCGCCAGCCCGCGGCGACACCGGCAAACGCCTTCTATGCCTTCGGCGAGCACGATGCGATGGGCTTCAGTCCGTTCGCCATCGAGGATTTCGCGGAGGACGATCCGCTCGGCGAGGCCTATGCCGTGCTCGAGCAACTCGCGCCGTTGATCCTCGAGCGCCAGGGCAAGGCAACGATCGCCGGCGTGCGTCCGGCCGTGGCGTTCGACGGCACGGTGGACGACTCGCCCCGCGACGTGCACTTGGGCGAGCACACGCTGCACGTCGCCTTCGTCGATCCGTTCACGCCCCGCGAGGGGCAGGACGTCGCCGCCCACGGCGGCCTCATCGTCCAGCTCGCCCCGGAGGAATACCTCGCCGCGGGCAACGGGCTCACGGTTACGTTCTCGGCCGACGAAGGCATCGTCGGGATCGAGAGCATTCGGGAAGGACGCTACGTCAACGGCGCGTGGGCGCCGGGGCGCCTGCTGAACGGGGACCAGAGCCACCAGGGCCGGCATTTGCGCCTGCCGCCGGGCGAATTCGGGATCCAGCGGGTGCGTTTGTACCGCTACCGCTGACGTCCCGCCAAGCCGTGGCGCGCGGACCACAGACATCGATGTCAGAAATCGCACATCCCCCTTCAATTCCCGCTTTTTTTGACCTAAGATCGATGTCATAAGCGGACCCCGCGTGGGTCCGCCGCACAAGGGAGGGGAAATCATGTCGCGCAAGCGCATTTCCAATCGAACCGATGCCTCGCGTCGGGGAAAAGCAACCAGGACCCGGCAGCGGTCCGAAAGCATGCCACAGCGCACGTTGCTCGCCTCCGCGGTGGCCGGTTGCCTGATGCTGGGAACGCCGATGGCGTTCGGCCAGTCGGCCGGCTCGAACCTCCGCGGGCAGGTCAGTGCCGACTCGGCGCCCGTGGCGAACACCGAGGTGGTCGCGACCAACGCCGCCACCGGCGCCGTGCGCAGGACCCGGACGTCGGCCGACGGCACGTACGTGCTGGTCGGGCTGGACCCGGGCACCTACACGGTGCGGGCAGGCGGCGCCACGGAGGTCGTGACGCTCTCGGTCGCGTCCAACTCCACCCTGAACCTGGACGCCGGTGCCGAAGGCGCGGAACCCGCCGACGTGGAAACCATCACCGTCGTCGGCACGGCGGCGGAGCTGGACGTGCTGACTTCGGAAGTGGGCAGCACCATTTCTCCGCGCCTGATCGGGCAGCTCCCGCAAGCCACACGCAACTTCCTCGAGTTCGCGGACACGGTTCCGGGCATGGCATTCACCACCGACGGGCAGGGTTTCACCAGCCTGCGGGCCGGCGCCAGCAACAACAGCGCGAGCAACCTGTACATCGACGGCGTCGGCCAGAAAGGCTACGTCGCACCGGGCGGTGTCGCCGGCCAGAACCAGAGCCGCGGCAATCCCTTCCCGCAGCTCGCGATCGGCCAGTACAAGGTCATTACGTCCAACTACAAGGCCGAGTACGGCCAGGTGGCCGGCGCGGCCTTGACCGCGGTGACCCGCTCCGGCACCAACGAGCTCGAGGCCGAGGCCTACTACCGCTTCACCAACGAGAGCCTGCGAGAGAAACGGCCGGACGAGAAGGCGCCAGGTCTGGATAAGGTCGATTCGCAGACCGAGGAATACGGCGTCGCGCTCGGCGGCCCGATCCTCGAGGACCGGCTGCACTACTTCCTGGCCTACGAATACAAGGATCTCATCACCCCGCGCAGCGTCACCCCCAACGTCAACGCCTCCACCTTTGTGCAATTTCTGCCCACGGACGTGCAGGCACAGTTCGGCCCGCAGGACGTGCCGTTCGAGGAGGACCTGCTCTTCGGCAAACTGAGCTGGCAAGCGACCGAGAGCGACCTGCTGGAGCTCAGTCTTCAGTACCGCGACGAGGTGCAGGTCGACTCCGTCGGCGGCCAGCGCGCCGCCGACCACGGACGCGATCTCATCAACAAGGACGAGCGCGCCACCTTGCGCTGGGAACGCAGCGCCGACACCTGGTTCAACGAGGTGCTGTTCAGCGTCGAGGATACGGAGAGCAACCCGTTCCCGACGGGGATTGGCAACGGCATCATCTACGCGGACTTGAACCGCCTGCCGACCGGTGTGGTCCAGGACGAATGGGTCCTGATCGAGACGGGTCCGTCCAGCGGCTTCGACGCCAAGGCCCAGCAACAGGACGGCTGGTCGATCGCGAACAACCTCACCTTCACCGGCCTGGAATGGCAAGGTGAGCATACCGTGAAGGTGGGCGTCAGCTACAAGGACATCGACCTGACGTTTCAGGACGCCGGCGCGATCAATCCCCAGTTCAAGTTCGAGGTCGACCCGAGCGGCGTCGCGGCGCAGCCGTATCGCGTGGACTTCCTGGCGCCGTTCAACGTGCCGGGCCAGCGCGCGACGGTGACAACCGACGCCAAGCAATACGGCTTCTACATCCAGGACGACTGGGCGGTGAACGACAGGTTGATCCTGAACGTAGGAATACGCTGGGATTACGAGGAGAACCCGGCCTATACGGATTTCGTGACCTCGCAGACCTTCGTGGATGTGCTGTTCGCCGATGACCCGGACGTGCCGGGCGTGCAGCCCTGGGCGGACCGCCTGCTGCCGAGCGGCCTGAACGCCAACGACTACGTCAGCACCGGCGACAATCGCGACGACTTCAGTGACGCCTGGGCGCCGCGCTTCGGCTTCTCGTACGACATCGGCGCCAACGAGGAACACGTGATCCACGGCGGCGCCGGCCGGTCCTACGACCGCAACCTGTTCAGCGTGCTGGCACTGGAAGTGAGCAAGGCGGCGCTCTCGCCGGTCGCCATCTATTTCGAGGATCCCGTCACCGGCGCGTGCTACCGCGACGACGGACGGCCGTGCGTCGCCTGGGATCCGAATTTTCTCAGCGGCGGCATTCCTGCGCTATCGGCAATCCCGGTCACGACGGGCAGCGCCGAGCTCTTCATGCTCAACAACGAGCTGAAAACACCCTACACCGACCAGTACAGCCTGGGGATCTCCAGCCAGATCGGCGAGTGGCGGACCGATGTAACCGTGCAGCGGATCCTGGCCTACGACGGGTTCATCTTCACGCTCATCAACCGCTGGCCGGACGGCTCGTTCTTCCAGGGCGGCAGCCAGCCCTGGGGCGAGCCGGTGCCCGGATTCGCGAACACGATCCTCGGCAGTAACGGCGTCGAATCGCGGAATACGCAGCTCCTGCTCTCGGCCAACAAGCCGTATGACCGGGACTCCGGCTGGGGGCTCAGCCTGGCGTACACCCACGCCGACGCCGAGCACAACCGCCAGCTCAACGACAACTTCGCGTTCGATAAGGCCACGATCGACGAGTATCCCTTCATCAGGGCGAATGACGTGCCGGAACACCGCTTCGTCGCCGCGGGATCGATCGACGGCCCCTGGGGAACCTCCTTCGGCGCGAAAATCGTGCTGGAAACGCCGAGGCCTGTGAACGCAGTCAGCAACTACGGCAATATCGCGCCCGACGGCTCCGTCGCACAGCCGATCACCTGGATCCCGCCCGGGACCGGCAACTTCCTGATTGGCGGCGACATCTGGGGCTACCGCACCGTGGATCTCCAGGCCACGAAGGTATTCGCCTTCGGGGAGTATGAGCTGACCGCGCGGCTGAACCTGCTTAACGCCTTCGATTACGAGAACTTCAAGAGCTTCAACCTGCTCAGCGCAGGGTCCGGAGGCGTGCTCGATCCGGAAATCGAAGTGAACGAGTTCGGGGACACCCTGTACGTGCCGCGCACCGTGAGCTTCGAGGTGGGCTTCAGGTTCTGATCCGGTATCCTGTGGGACTCAGGGTCGGTCCTGAGTCCGACATTCGATGATTGCTCCAGCCATCAACAACATCGTCATCGTCGGGGGCGGCACGGCCGGGTGGATGGCCGCCGCCGCCCTGGCGCGCGTCCTTGGGTCGTCCTGCCAGGTCAGGCTGATCGAGTCGGACCTGATCGGCATCGTCGGCGTCGGCGAGGCCACGGTGCCGCACATCAAGGCTTTCAACAACCTGCTCAGGATCGACGAGGCCGATTTCGTCCGCAGCACGCGGGGCACCTTCAAGCTCGGCATCCAGTTCCTCGACTGGGGCCGCCTCGGCGACACCTATGTGCACGGTTTCGGCACGACCATCGGTCCCGAGCTCGGACTGCTGCCGTTCCACCAGTACTGGATCAAGGCACGGCAGGCGGGACGCGCGCAGGAGATCGGCGCCTACACGCTCAACACCACTGCCGCGCCGCGCGGCAAATTCATGGTGTCGGCGCGGGACGTGCCGGCCGGCTCGCCGTTGTCGAACATCGCCTACGCCTACCAGTTCGACGCCGCCGTTTACGGCCAGTACCTGCGTGCGTATGCCGAGAAGCTCGGCGTAGAGCGCACCGAGGGGCTCGTCGAGCAGGTGCTGCTGCACCGGGAATCGGGATTCGTCGAAGCAGTCCGCCTCAAGTCCGGCGAGCGCATTCCCGGCGAGTTGTTCATCGACTGCTCCGGTTTCCGCGGACTGCTGATCGAGGAGGCGCTGCATACCGGCTACATCGAGTACACCCACTGGCTGCCGTGCGATCGCGCGGTGGCGGTGCCGTGCGAGAAGGTCGGCATGCCCACGCCGTACACGCGTTCGACCGCGCGCGCGGCGGGCTGGCAATGGCGCATCCCACTGCAGCACCGGACGGGCAACGGCTATGTGTATTCGAGCCGGCACGTGAGCGATGACGAGGCGGTCGCGACCGTGCTCGGGAATCTCGACGGCCGTCCGCTCGCCGAGCCGAAGCTGCTGCGCTTCAGCACCGGGCGCCGCAAGAAGTGCTGGAACAAAAACGTCATCGCGCTCGGGCTGGCGAGCGGTTTCCTGGAGCCTCTGGAATCCACCAGCATTCACCTGGTCCAGTCGGGCATCTCCAAATTGCTCGAGTTGTTTCCGCGCGAGGGTTTCGACGAGGTGCTCGTCGACCGCTACAACGCGCGGCTCGCCTTCGAATTCGACCGCATCCGCGACTTCATCGTCCTGCACTACCACGCGACCGAGCGCGACGACACCCCGTTCTGGAACCAGTGCCGGACGATGTCGATCCCGCCGGAACTCAAGGACAACCTCGATCTGTTCCGCGACAGCGGGCGGTTTTACCGCAAGGCAGACGAGTTATTCGCCGACATCAGCTGGATCGAGGTCATGCTCGGGCAGCGGATCGAACCGCGCGCTTACCACCCGCTGGTCGACCAGGTGCCTGCCGAGGACGTCTACCGTTTCCTTGAAGGCGTGGCGCAGACGATCGACCGCTGCGTCGACGCCATGCCGACGCACCAGGCGTTCATCGATCGCTACTGCACCGCCGTTGCTCCGGGGCGACCAGGCGCGGCATCGGCGTGAAGTCCACACTCGTCTCGCTGGTCGTTGTTGCGGGCCTCGTCTATCTCGGAGCTTGCCTGTACCTGTACTTCGTGCAGCGGTCCCTGATGTACTTTCCGACCCCGCCGGCCGGCAATGTGGCCGCGGAACGGCTCACCGTCGACAGCGGCGGCGTGCGCCTGCTCGTATGGCGGTTGCATGGCGGGCAGCGCGATGCCGTTCTGTACTTCGGCGGCAATGCGGAAGACGTAGCCCTCAATATTCCCGAGTTCGACGACTGGTTTGCCGGCTGCGCCGTGTACCTCGTCAACTACCGCGGCTATGGCGGCAGCGAAGGCAAACCGGGCGAGGAGGACCTTTACCGGGACGCGGCAGCGGTTTTCGACCGGCTGCGGGCGGAGCACGAGCGCGTGGCCGTCATAGGGCGCAGCCTGGGCAGCGGCGTCGCCACGTACCTCGCCACTCAGCGCCCGGTCGACCGGCTGGCGCTGGTCACGCCCGCTGCCAGCTTCGCGCGGCTCGCCGGCGAACTGTATCCGCTGTTTCCGACCGGCCTCATGCTCAAGGATCGCTACGATTCTCTGGCGCGCGCCGGTCGCTTGAGGGCGCCTGTCATGATCCTGATCGCGGAAAACGACGAGATCGTGCCGTCCGCGCACTCGCATGACCTCGCGGCAGCGATCGACCCGTCGCTCGTGACGACGCGCGTGATCGCGAATGCCGGACACAACACCATCGGCACATCGCCGGAGTACGGGGCCGCGCTCCGACCCTTCGTGTGCAACCCGCCGCGGTGACGGCCAGCCGTCTCATCTTTGAGCTTCCGTCGGGAGGCCGTTAGAGCGTCATCAGCGCAAAGAGCTACGGGCCGCGCTCGGCTTAGGCCTGGGCGGCATCTTCGGGGCGCTCTATGCCGGGCTGGTCGTCAAGTCGCTCGAGCTTAAGACCGTCAAATGGCTCGTCATCGTCGTCGTCATCTATGCCGCGGTGACGCTGCTGTATGCGGCGACCCGGCGCGACCCGGGGGCCGGCGGGAAAGGCACGGCGGTCGCCGACGCGTGAGATGACGGCCGCGGCCGCCGGCCGAATCAGTCCGCCGTTTCGTCCTTCACGAACCCGATGGCATCCAGCGCGGGCTGGATCTCCGGGTTCGCCATGAAGAGCTCCCACACGAGCCCGGTACGATGGTTCTCGATCATCACCGTGATCGGTGCCTGGTTCAGCGCCATGTAAGCTTCCTCGAACCAGTTCTGCGTTTCGTTGAAGCCGTCGTGGAAGCCGTAGATGCCCCAGACCTTGTCGCCGAGGTCGCGGTAGTAGTGCTTCAGCGCGGCGAGCGATTCCTCCGGCGTGTACGGCATGGATGCGAGCGACGCCATGACATTGATCGTGCCGTTGTCGTCGCGCGGCTGCGGCCGCCCGCCGCCGGTGTTGATGCCGGCGGAGAGGCCCCAGGTATCCGGACCGTAGCCGACGAAGCCGCGCGGGTTGTCGACGCAATAAGCATGGTTGATCAGCGCGATCGCGCGGTTGTTGTCGAAATAGTTTGTGTAGCGGTCGCGGATGCCGCGCGGATCGAAACCCATGAAGGAAAAGTGCGTGAAGAACAGGTC
>JBOHZD010000129.1:0-59994 GCA_050738315.1 Woeseiaceae bacterium | reverse complement strand
CGCTGCGACGAAGCGTCGGCGGAGTCCGGAATGGGTAGCGCTTTTCGGCTCTGGCATCCTGGTTGTCAGGATCGCCAAACAATGCGTCGTCCTTTCACCGTCGGTCGCCCGCATGGCGGGCTCCTACAGAGGCCCGATTCGACGGCAGTGCACACGACCACCCGTAACGGTCGGAGCGGGGCCTGGAGCGGGGAGCGCTTTTCAGGATCGTGCGAAACAGGGATGTTTCGCCCGAAGCCTACAGGGACGTATTCACGGCGTTCCTGAAAAGCGCACCCCGCTCCAGCCTCCGCGTGCGACAAACACCGATATCACTGTCCCCTGACGCTCCTGCCAGTGCCGCGCATGTGTGGTGCCACCAGGCGGCGCTCGAGGCCGCCGAACAACAGTTCGGTCAGTATCGCGAGGCAAGCTGCGGGGATTGCGCCTTGCAGAATTAACGACGTGTCGTTCAGCGCGAGACCGGTGACGATCGGGTCACCGAGGCCGCCGGCGCCGATGAATGCGGCCAGAGTGGCCGTGCCGATGCTGATGACGGTTGCGGTGCGAATCCCGGCCAACACATGCGGCATGGCCAGCGGCATCAGCACATAGCGCAGCTCCTGGCGGCGCGTCATGGCCATCGCGGCGGCGACCTGCCGGTAACCCGGGGGAATGGCCCGCAGCGCGGTGACGGTGCTGCGTGCAATCGGTAACAGCGAGTAAAGAAACAAGGCGATGATGGCGGGTACCTGTCCGACACCGACCAGCGGAATGAGCAGCGCGAGCAGTGCGATCGACGGAATCGTCTGGATCAATCCGGAAATGTACAGGAACGTATCGGCAAGGCCCTTGTGTCGATGCACCAATATCGCGATCCCGACACCGGCGACGATCGCCAGGCTCAACGCGATGAATGTCAGTTTCAGGTGCCTTTGCGTGTTGCGCCACAGCTGAGGCAGGACCGACGAGCTTGCGGAGCCGCCGGTTATCAATCCCTCGGCACGCAGGAACGACGATGCGACCTCGGCGATCGTGGTTTCCGGGTCGAGCGCCGCCCGGTTGAGTGCCTGCATGCGCCGGTCGTCGATACGCCCGCTCAATGAACTCAAAATCGAAATGACGTCGTTCGGCAAGTCGCGGCGCGCCAGGAAGCCCGCGCGATACACGGGAAAGTATTCAAGATCGTCGCGCAGGATTACCAGGCCTGAACGGCTGATCTCGCCGTCTGTCATATAGACATCCGTTGCGTCGAGCTGCCCTTGCGCCAGCGCCTCGTAGGCGAGTCCGTGTTCAATGCCTCTGACGGACTGCTCGATGCCGTAGCGCGCCTTGAGGCCCGGCCAGCCATCCTCGCGGTTCAGGAATTCATGCGACAACGCGATTCGCAGTTGCGAGACATTGCGCAGATCAGAGATCTTCTGCAGGCCGTATTGTTGCGCGACCTCCCGCGTGACGGCGATCGCGTACGTGTTGTTGAAGCCGAGCGGAGGGAGCAGTTGTAATCCGCGCGCCGCGATGGCGCTCGCGATTCTGTCCCAGTCATCGAGTTCCGGATCGGCGAGAATGACCTCTGAAATCGTGCCGCTGTACTCTGGATACAAATGGATGGCACCGTTTTGTAACGCGTCGAAGCAGATCTTGGTTCCATTCATCCCCAGCCGGCGCCGGACGTCGACCCCATTGTGTTCGAGCAACTGTGCCGCGATTTCGGCAAGGATATAGTTCTCGGTGAAATTCTTACTGCCGACGAAAAGCGGGTCTGCTTTCGCAGACAAGCAGATCGACAGGAGGATCACAGGACTCCACCCGTGGATTCTCATACAGGCAAGCGTTCCAGGCCGGTACACAGTTGCCGCACGTACTCATTGGCCGGATTGCCAACGACGTCACCGACCGTGCCGACCTGCTGTACGCGGCCATTCCTTATCACGACCAGGCTGTGGGAGAGATTGATCGCCTCGTGCGGATCGTGCGTCACCAACACGGTCGAAACCGGCTCGCGTTGCTGCATGTCGAGAAACTGCTGGTGGATGCCGCCTCGCGTCAGGGTATCGAGACCCGAGAACGGCTCATCGAGCAGCAACAGCTCGGGATGAAGAAACAGGGCGCGGCAAAGGCCCGCGCGCTGTTGTTGACCGCCCGACAGCTCATGCGGATAGCGATCCAGCACGTCTGCAGGTAGCTGCATCAGCTCGAGCAACTCGTCGAGACGCGCTCGTTTGTCATGCTCTCCCCAGCGCCCGAGAGTCGCCGGAAGCAGGATGTTGTCCCGGATACACAGGTGCGGAAACAGCGCAACGTTCTGGACGGCATAGCCGATCCGCTTGCGCATGGGCCTGGGGTTCGCGTAATCGATGTCCTTGCCCAGGGTTCGTATGGACCCTGCATCGGGCCGCAACAGGCCGATGATGAGCTGAATCAGCGTCGACTTGCCGCTGCCGCTTGCGCCGAGCACCGCCGTGGTCAGGCCGAGGGGCAGATCGAGCGTCACCCGATCCAGCGCCAGTACATCGCCGCGGCGCAGCGATACCTCGCGGAATTCCGCGGCACTTTTTGTATTTGTGCCGATGTTTTCGGACATGCGGGCCTGAAGTCAGCACCAGACAGTCTGGTCCGTTCACCATACGGCGGCGGGCACAAAATCGCCAGCTGCCGCTTTCCGATGAAAGGGGCCCAGGCTGCTTTGCGTACCTATTTACAAGACAGTGCACTAGAATGATGCCCGGAGGCGCAGTGAACATGATGACCGACGAATCCGGAACGAAAGACGATCTGAAAAGCAGGCTGACCGGGCTGCAGTACGATGTCACCCAGAACAAAGGCACCGAAAGGGCTTTTAGCGGCAAGTACGTCGATCACAAGGCGGATGGGACCTATCGCTGCGTTTGCTGCGACGCCGAACTTTTCAGTTCGGAGCACAAGTTCGATTCAGGGTCCGGCTGGCCGAGTTTCTGGTTGCCGCTTGCCGGCGCAAACGTGCGCACCGTGCGCGACACGAGTCATGGCATGGTTCGCGAGGAAGTCGTTTGCAGCAATTGCGGCGCGCATCTCGGTCACGTATTCAACGATGGCCCGCAACCGACCGGTCTGCGCTACTGTATCAATTCAGCTTCGCTCGATTTCGTGGACGGGGACCGCTGACAGCGACCTCCTAGTGCACCTGGCATTCGTTCTCACACCTTCATTCACGATCAAAAGGCACCACAACATGAAATCAACGCTGTGTCTGTTCCTGATACCTTGCCTTTTCCTGCTGACGGCTTGCAGCCGAGGGGAGCCGACTCCCGATGCAGCAATGCCGGCCACGGACGAACCGGCGCCGCAGGTGGCCAACGAAGGTGCGCCAGCCGTCACCGCGGACTCGACCGAGATCGCGCCCGGCCTCAGCATGCGCGTGCAGAGCGACGGGACCGGCGAGACGGCCGAGCCAGGTCAGACCGCCGTCGTTCATTACACCGGCTGGCTGTACGACCCCAATGCAGAGAACCGGCGCGGCAAGAAATTCGACAGCTCGGTGGATCGTGGTCAGCCGTTCGAGTTTCCGCTGGGTGCCGGCGCGGTGATCCCGGGCTGGGACCAGGGAGTCGTCGGCATGCAGGTCGGCGAAATCCGTGAATTGACGATTGCGCCGGAACTGGCGTACGGCGAAGCAGGCGCCGGCGGCGTTATTCCGCCCGGGGCAACCCTGGTATTCGAGGTCGAGCTGCTCGACCTGCGGCCAGGCCCAGGCGGGCGCGAGACCGGCGAGTAGGATCGATCCCCGGGGTCGGACAGCACATTCGCGGCGCCGCGATGCCCGCGTCACGCCGGGTCGCCGTCTTTCTCGAGTTGCAGCGTGCGCGCCTGCCCGATCCAGTCTTCGCGATAGATGCGGCTGCGGAATCCTTTCAGGCGTTCGGCAATCCGGTTGATGTCGAACTCGCTGATCTGGGCGATCTGTTCGAAGCGAAAAATTCCCAGGTCGTGAAGCGTTCTTTCGATCGCGGGGCCGATCCCCTTGATCTTCTGCAGGTCGTCGAACGCCCCGGTCGGCGCGACATGGTCATTCGGCGGTCGGAGCCACGCATCGGATGGTGTGCCCGGAGGCCTCTGTCTGGACGTTGACGAATCGCGCAAGGTGCGGTCGGCAAAATCGCTTGCGTAAAATCCAGTGCCGCCGTTGCCGTGCGCCGGCGGATACGAATCATCTCCGATCTGGTCCTGCAGACCTGCGATGTCCTGCTCGGACGTTTCATCGAACTGGTCATTCGACGCATCCTGGCCGAGGTCGAGCGAATCGCGCTCGATGGGCTCGATGCGTGTCTGCGCAGTACGGCTCAGAACCTCGAGCTCAACGATGCGGTCCCGGGCTTTCTCCAGTTCAAGCTGCAGTTCCTTGACCGCCTGGTCCCGCTGCCGAAACCGGTCCACCAGTGGAGGCACGCGATTCTGCCAACTGCTCAATTCGCGGCTCAGTTTGAAAATCTTGTTGTCTTTTTCCTTCAGTGTAACGGCCGTCGCTTCACCCTGCGCGTCACGGCTCTTGATGTCCGCCCGCAAGCGGTCTCGCTGTTCGACGGCGACTTCAAGGTCGCTGCGAATGTCCTTGATCTGTCGTTGCAGATCGTCACGGCGTTCAGAGGCGACTTTCAGGGAACCGGCCAGTTCCTTCGCGCGCCGCATATGGTCATTCTGCGAAGCCCGGTACTGGCTGATCTGCTGCATCAGTGACTTGTTCTGTTCGGCCAGGCGATCGTTATCGTCTTGCCGGGCTTCGATCTGTTCCTGCCAACCCGCATTGATTGCAATCTTTTCGCGCGCGCAGCGATCGCTGCGGAGGAACCAGCCAAGCACAATGCCGACCGCAAAGAGAATTGCCAGCACTGCAAGCTGAACGGCAGTAATGTCAGGCATGGACCGATCCCATCGCCGCGCCAGGAGGGTCTGTATGATGCCAGCCGGATGACGGCCGTTTTGCCGATTGCGTCACTGATTTTGCCTGTCGCCGGCTTGCACAGCCTGCCGCGAGTTCCCTAAGGCCATAATTTTACGCCAATAACCGGTGCAGCGTTAGACCCGCGCCGAACCTTGGTGTAGCGTTCGTCGAATCCACTGCACCTGCGACCAGAGACAATGATGAGCAAAGTTCCACAAACCGACAGCGTCCTTATCGACGGGCCCGGCGGCCGCCTGGACGCTCTGTACGAAACACCCGGAGAAGGGCAGCCGATCGGTGCCGCCGTGATCTGTCACCCGCATCCGCAGCATGGCGGCACGATGCAGAACAAAGTCGTACATACGTTGTCGCGAGCGTTCGTGGCGCGTAATTTTCTCGCATTGCGTTTCAACTTTCGCGGTGTCGGACAAAGCGAGGGGCGGTTTGATGACGGCGGTGGCGAATTACAGGACGCACTGGCGGCGGGCCGTGCAGCGCAGCAACGCCTCCCGGGCCGTCCACTCTGGTTTGCCGGTTTTTCTTTCGGCGCAGCCGTTGCCATTCAGGCTGCGGCAGAGAGCGATGCGGACGGCCTGGTCAGCGTAGCGCCCGCCGTCGCGCGGGTCAAAGAGTACAAAGGGCAGCAACCCGCGTGCCCATGGCTGGTCATTCAAGGCAGCGAGGATGAACTCGTGAACGTCGATGACACCATCGCCTGGGTGAATGACCTCGATCCCGGGCCGGAATTGCAGATCTTCGATTCGACCGAGCATTTCTTTCACGGTCAGCTGGTCAGGTTGCGTAGCGCGGTGGAAACTTTCGTAGCCGAACACGGACCGCCGGCCGATCACGCCTGACGAGTCTCATCAGGGCAAAAAAAACCGGGCAAAGCCCGGTTCTTTCCTGGTCTGAACTGCAGCCCGTCTCAAACCATGTCTTTCAGGCCTTTGAGCGCGGCGACCTTGACGGTTTTTGATGCCGGCTTGGCTTTGAACATCATTTCCTGGCCAGTGAACGGATTACGCCCCTGCCGCGCCTTGGTCGCCGGCTTTTTAACGACGCGCATTTTCAAGAGGCCGGGAATCGTAAAAAGCCCCGAACCGTTGCGACCGCCAAGACTCTTTTTGATCTGAGCCGTAAGCGAATCGAAGACGGCAGCGACGTCTTTCCTCGTCAGACCCGTGTCGCTCGCAATCCGGGCGTAAATTTCAGATTTTGTGGGTGGCTTTGCGCCGGCCTTTTCATTTGCTGCCATAAAAAAGAATCTCCTGGAGACGAAATAGCGGGCCGGTTCTGCCTGCCCGAAAAAAATTCTGCGCGACGATACCACAAGATCGCCGCCCGCGTAAGGCAGGATGACCTGCGTTTACCGCCGCAAAATGCGCTTTCCCTAGTGGTCGGTAAAGAACTGGCGCTTGAATCGCATCTTGGCCGGTTCTTCAATGCCTTCCACGCCAACGGTGATATCGAACACCAGTGTTTCACGATTTGCAATGGGCGTTTCGCCAACGTAGTAAATTGCTTCCTGCTCTTCGAGCTTTCGCATATTGACTGTCTTCAGCTGGCCGGTCAGGTTGACAGTCTTGACGGAAACGTCCGCCGGCACGCCATTGCCGGAGGTTTCTTCAATGACCGAAACGTTGAGCATCACGCGATTCTTGCTGCGCACGATATTGTAAAGGCGCGCGACTTCAGGCGGTAACTGATCCGTCAGCTGGGCGCTGAAATGCACGATGTAATCGCCGATGTCGATCGAAGACGCTTCGGCGGGCTCGGCCTGTGGGATGGTCGCTTCGACGTCCGGACCCCCGCAGGCGGCCAGCAGCAACCACACAGACGTCGCGATTGTTGTGCTGATCAATTTCATGGAAATACATCCCCCCGGGATTTCTCACCTCAGCCCCTCAGGAACTATAGCCGATTGCGCACGCCGGTCCTATTGCCGGCGCGAAATTGCCGCCCCGTGGGCGCCGGACGACCGTGACCCTGTGCCGGTGCTCGAAAATGCGTCCGGCCGTCCCGCGCGGTGCAGCGGTCAGGTGTCCATTGGAAGACGTTGTTTCTATTTGCATTACCCGCCCGCGGCGGTCAAGCAAGGAGCAGCGCTCAGATGTGCACGGGCTTCAGGGTATGAAGAAAAATAACGATGGCCTGCAGCAGAATAATGGCGAATATCGGCGATATGTCGAGCCCGCCGACCGACGGGATGACCCGGCGAAAAGGACGAAGTATCGGTTCCGACAAGGTGGTCAGCAGGGCGGTGACCGGATTGTAATTGCCGGGCGCCACCCAGCTCAGGATGATTCTGATCAGAATGGCAAAGAAAAACAGGTTGAGACTCAGGATGATGAGTTCGATGACGGCGGTGATCGCGACCGGCAGCGGCTGGATCGCGCCGCCGCCGATGGTGAGTAACAGGAGCAGCGCCAGGTACTGGACTATGAATGCGACCAGCACGGTCGCCGTGTCGATGCGATTGATCGAGGGCAGAAAGCGCCGCAGCGGTACGATCACGGGTGTTGTAAACCGCAGGATGCCCTGGGCAATCGGATTGCGAAAATCCGCACGCAGGAAAGGCAGCCAGAACCGCAACAGCAGCAGCAACAGGTAGAGCTGGGCCAGGGTCTTGACGATGAAGTAGATCGCCGCTGCCATACTTTCGAGTGCGCTCCTTAATTCAGTTTGTCCGCGCTTCGCCGGCGAGAGCTGTGGCGCGGTCTCTCGCGGCCCTGATCGCAGCCGCAAAGATACCACGAACATTCGCCGCATCGAGGCTGTCGAACGCTGCCGTGGTGGTGCCTCCGGGCGAACGGACCCTGTCGATCA
Source organism: Woeseiaceae bacterium (assembly GCA_050738315.1). Classification (GTDB taxonomy): domain Bacteria; phylum Pseudomonadota; class Gammaproteobacteria; order Steroidobacterales; family Woeseiaceae; genus IDS-8. Next base: position 52,271 of record JBOHZD010000129.1, on the reverse strand, counting down.
GCGACCCCATCGATTCCTTTTCGATTGCCGCAAGCATGGCGGCGCCGCGTGCGGTTTCGACGGCCAGTGTTCTGGCGACCTCCGGCGTCAGGCCGAGTTCCACGCCGGCATCGATCATCATGTCGATGAGCAGGTAGACATAGGCCGGGCCGGTACCGGAGACGGCCGTCACGGCATCGAGCAGCGACTCCTCGCCGATCCAGACCACGCGACCGACCGCCGACATGACTTTTTCGGCCAGTATGCGGCCGAATTCGTCAGTGCGCTCGTTGGCGTAGAGGGCCGCGATGCCCTGGTCGATCAATGCCGGCTGATTCGGCATCACGCGGACGATTTCAAGCCCGCCGCCGAGCCACCCGTCGATATCGGCCACGGTCGGACCCGCGGCAATCGATATGATCATGGGTTTGTGCTGCTGCGCCACGTCCTTCAGGCCGCGGCAAACGTCGCGCAAGATCTGCGGCTTGACCGCGAGCAGCAGATTGCCGGCTTCGGCGGCGACTTCGCAGTTGTCACCGGTAATCAGTGTGTCGGGAAATTCGCGCCGCAGGCGTTCCTGCTGCCCGGTGTCCGGTTCCGCGATCAGGATATTCCCGGCGCCGTAACCGCTGCGCGTAAGGCCGCCGGCAATGGCCCGCGCCATGTTGCCGCCGCCGATAAAACCGACTTTATGCCGCGTCATCCCGCTACCTCTTTTCGCGTTCGCCGAACAACGCAGTGCCGATGCGAACGATCGTTGCCCCCTCATGAATGGCCGCGACGTAGTCCGCCGTCATCCCCATGGAAAGGGTATCCGTCTTGATCCCGTCGGCAGCCAGCGCCTCCGCAAGCTCGCGCAGCCGGCGAAAGGGTGCCCGCTGCGCTTCGAAGTCATGACGCGGCGTGGGAATGCACATCAGCCCGCGCAGCTTGAGTTTGGGCAATCGAACGACGGCTGCAGCAAGCTGCAACACGGCTTCCTCGGCCAGGCCTGCTTTGCCTTTCTCCCGGTCGATGTTCACCTGCAGACAGATGTTGAGATCGGTGGCGTGCCAAGGTCGTTGACGACTGAGCCTTTCCGCAATTTTCAAGCGGTCGACCGTGTGTACCCAGTGAAAATGTTCGGCGACCGGGCGGGTTTTGTTGGATTGCAGTTGGCCGATGAAGTGCCAGGTGACGTCATCGCGGGCGACCTCGTTGATCTTCGCCAGTGCTTCCTGCACGAAGTTCTCGCCGAAATCGAGCTGGCCCGCCGACACCGCTTCGAGGACGCTTGCCACCGGCTTCGATTTGCTCACGGCAAGCAGCCGGACCGAGCCTTCCGGGCGGCCGGCGCCGGCCGTGGTGTGTGCCAGCAAATCTTGGATTTTCCGAAAGTTTTCCGTGACTCTAATCACGTTTTGCAAAAAGCTCTCCGCTATACTAGGCAGCCATCCCGCCGGGTTATGGTAAGTCCGGCGGTCCATTCCAGAGGGAGAAATATGGCCGTCGACGTTGCGCAGTTACTTTCGTTCACTGTCAAGAACAACGCATCCGACCTGCACCTGTCCGGCGGCGTACCCCCGATGATTCGAGTCGATGGCGACATCAAACGCATCAATATGCCGGCGCTGACCCACAAGGACGTCAATAGCATGGTGTACGACATCATGAATGACAAGCAGCGTAAGGATTACGAAGAATTTCTGGAAACCGATTTTTCCTTCGAAATACCGAAACTGGCGCGATTTCGTGTCAACGCCTTCAATCAGAACCGGGGTTCCGCCGCGGTCTTCAGGACTATTCCGTCCGAAATTCTGACGCTCGACGACCTCGGCGCGCCGTCCATTTTCAAGGACGTCTCGATGCATCCCCGCGGGATAGTGCTCGTGACTGGTCCAACCGGCTCGGGCAAGTCGACGACGCTCGCGGCGATGGTCGACTACATCAACGTGAACAAACCAGATCACATTCTGACCATCGAAGATCCGATCGAGTTCGTTCACGAGAGCAAGAAGTCGCTGATCAACCAGCGCGAGGTCCATCGGGACACGCTGGGCTTCAACGAAGCACTGCGGTCGGCGTTGCGCGAGGACCCCGACGTGATCCTGGTCGGCGAACTGCGCGACCTGGAAACGATCCGGCTGGCGCTGACGGCGGCGGAAACCGGACACCTGGTGTTCGGGACGCTGCATACCAGCTCGGCGGCAAAGACCATCGACCGGATCGTCGACGTTTTTCCGGCGGCGGAAAAAGAAATGGTGCGTGCAATGCTGTCAGAATCGCTGCGAGCTGTTGTCTCACAGACACTGCTGAAGCGAATAGGAGGAGGGCGCATTGCCGCGCACGAAATAATGATCGGCACACCGGCGATCCGTAACCTGATTCGCGAAGGCAAGATCGCGCAGATGTATTCCGCGATTCAGACCGGTCATGCGACCGGCATGCAGACACTTGACCAGAATCTGGCTGAACTGATGTCGAAAGGCCTCATCAACAAGGAAGAGGCGCGATTCCGGGCGGTCAACAAAGAGAATTTCTGACGCCGCGGGCGCGAGTGGCGCGGCGCGGAGGGAGTAGAGGGATATGGAACGCGAGCAAGCGGTGCGACTGACACAGAATCTGTTGCGCAAGATGGTCGAGAAAGAGGGCTCGGATCTGTTCATCACCACCGGATTTCCCCCGGCCATCAAGGTCGACGGCCAGATTCACAAAGCCACCGATACCCCATTGACGTCGGAACAGTCGGCGATAATGGTGCGTTCGATCATGAATGACAAGCAGATCAAGGAGTTCGACGCGACCAAGGAATGCAACTTCGCGATCAGCCCGCAGGGTATCGGGCGTTTTCGGGTCAGCGCATTCATTCAGCAGGGCCTGGTCGGCGCGGTGCTTCGTACGATCACGACCGAAATACCGTCGCTCGCCGACCTGGAACTGCCGCCGATTCTCAAAGACGTGGTGATGAACAAGCGCGGCCTGGTGATCGTCGTCGGCGGCACCGGCTCCGGTAAATCAACCACCCTTGCAGCGATGATCGGCCATCGGAACGAACATTCCAAAGGTCATATCATTTCCATCGAAGACCCCGTGGAATACGTACACCCTCACAAGGGCTGTGTGATTACTCAACGCGAAGTCGGCGTGGATACCGAAACCTGGCATGCGGCCTTGAAAAATTGCCTGAGGCAGGCGCCCGACGTCATTCTGATCGGCGAGATTCGGGACCGTGAAACGATGGAGTACGGCATCCAGTTTGCCGAAACCGGCCATCTTTGCCTGGCGACCTTGCATGCGAACAGCGCCAACCAGGCGCTGGACCGCATCATCAACTTTTTCACCGAAGAGCGACGGCAGCAGTTGTTGATGGACCTGTCACTGAACACCAAGGCCTTCGTATCTCAGCGGCTGGTTCCTCGTGAGAGCGGCGTCGGTCGCGTGGCGGCGATGGAGATCATGCTCAACTCGCCGCTGATTGCAGATCTGATCTTCAAGGGCGAGGTGGCGCACATCAAGGAAATCATGGCCAAGTCCACGCGGTTGGGGATGCAGACTTTCGATCAGGCGTTGTTTGCGCTTTACGAAGACAGTGTCATTTCCTACGAAGAGGCAATGCGCAACGCCGACTCCAAGAACGAGCTGCGGCTGCGCGTCAAGCTCGAGAGCAAGCGTGAAGGCTCCATTGCGGACCAACAGTCCGAGAGTCTCAAGATCGTAGAAGAGGACACGGCTCGGACTTTCTGAGCGGTATGGATTCCGGCGACTTTATATGAATGTAAAACCGTTATTCAAATTGATGGTGGAAAAGAAAGCGTCCGACCTTTTCTTTGCGCCGTACGCGCCTGCAAAGATCAAGATCGACGGCAAAATCATGCCGGTCAACAAGCTCGAGATGACACCGAAAATGGTGAAGCAGGCGGCGATCGAGCTGATGGACGAGAATCTCCTCGACACTTTCACGCGCGAGCTCGAAGTCGATTTTGCCATCTCCGAAGCCGGCCTGGGGCGCTTTCGCGTCAACGTCTTTCACCAGCGCGGCAACGTGGCGATGGTATTGCGTTACATCACGGCGGAAATGCCGAATCTCGACGACCTCGGCATGCCCGAGCAGCTCAAGGAACTGGTCATGCTCCGGCGCGGCCTGATCCTGATGGTCGGCGCCAGCGGCAACGGTAAATCGACGACCCTTGCGGCGATGATCAATTACCGCAACGAAAAGACCTCGTCACATATCATCACGATCGAGGATCCGATCGAATTCCTGCATCCCAACAAGCAGTCCATCGTCAATCAGCGTGAAGTCGGGCTGGATACGAAGTCCTATGCCAACGCCCTGAAGAGCGCGATGCGCGCCGCCCCCGACGTCATTCAGATCGGCGAGATTCGGGACAAGGAATCCATGCAGTCGGCCATCGACATGGCCGGCACCGGCCATCTCGTGCTGGCGACACTGCACTCGAACAACGCGCCGGAGACGCTGGACCGGATCATCAACATGTTCCCGCAAGAGCAGCACGTGCAGATTTTCATGGACCTCGCCCATTACCTGCGTGCGATCATTTCACAAAGGCTCGTGCGTTCACGAAGCGGCAAGCGGGTCGCAGCCGTCGAGCTGATGCTCAACACACCTCACATCAAGGATCTGATCCTCAAAGGCGACATCTCCGAGGTCAAGGAGGCGATCAAGGACAGCGGCGAGAAGGGCGTGCAGAACTTCGACATCGCACTCCTCAATCTGTACAAATCGGGAATCATTACGCTCGAAGAAGCAATGTCGCACGCGGATTCCCGCTCCAACCTCGAAGCCAAGGTCAATTTCGGCGGTTGACCGGGTCGGTCGGCGTTTTCGAGTGACATCGGAGACGGAGCCTTGCCCTCCCTCAGGCAAGGCGCCTCTTCCCCGTACACTCAATAGCAGCAAGACGCCGCCCTATCGCGACTGACGTGACGGAGCCACGAAGACGGTGGCAGCATCAAAGACCGGGCCGTCGACGCAGACTCTCTTCATGGCCGGGCCCGTTTCTGTCTGCACCAGCACGGTGCAGCCGGCGCAGCCGCCGACGGCGCAAGCCATGTATTCTTCCAGCGCCGCCTGGCACGGCACACCGAACTCCTGGGCCATGAATGCCACCGCCTCGAGCATCGGCGTCGGACCGCAGGTGAAAATTGCCGTCTGGCCGAGTTGTTCCGCGCTTTGCGACTGCAGCCACAGCCGCGCCAGTTCGGCGACATTGCCGCGGAAGCTGCCGCGGAACTCCGACAGGCTGGCGAGCCGGCTCGGGATACCCCAGCCTTCCAGCAGCGGCATGGCACTCACCAGGTCTCCCGCGAGCCAGTCGCAGGAGAGGGCCGACGGCACGAGTTCGAACGGGAAGGGGATTTCGGAGCCCATGAGTACCAGGATCTCCCAGGGGTGGGCGTCGCGCCGCAGGGTGTCGGCGAGGAAAATCATGGGCGGAATGCCGACACCGCCACCGATCAGCAGCACGCGCGGCCTGTCACGTTCCGGCGTGAAGCCCTTGCCGATCGGCCCGAGCACGCTCAATACGTCGTCCGGTTGTTTGCGGCCGAGCGATCGCAGGCCAATGCCGACAATCTTGAACAGCACTTCGATCCAGCCGTCGTCGGCGTTCGCTCGCATGATCGACAACGGGCGCCGCATGGGTATGTCGATATCGCATTGCAGGTGAATGAAACTGCCTGCCGTTGCAGCTCGTGCGGTCTGCGGGGCATGCAGGCGCAGCACGTACTGGGAACCCGGAAGTTTCGTCACGGCGATGACACGGGAATCCTCGACAAAGATCGTGCTCCGGTGCCGCCTGACCGGAGTTCGCGTCGAAGCGACTGCGGTCACTGGGCGTCCAGGGTCTCGATCACGGCAGCCAGAATTGCCATGCGGACCGCGACTCCGTTGGTCACCTGTTGTGTGATCACCGAACGGGGGCTGTCCGCGAGGGTCGATTCTATTTCGATGCCGCGGTTCATGGGCCCGGGATGCATCACGATGGCATCTGGCGCCGCCAGTTTCATGCGCTCGTGGCTGATGCCGTACTTGGCGAAATATTCGTCGATGCCGGGGATGCCGTCGAGATTCCCGATGCGCTCCCTCTGGATGCGAAGTGCCATCACGACGTCGGCGCCGCGAATTCCGTCATCAAGCCGGTGCATGATGCGCCCCGCAGGAAGTTCACCGGGAAGCGGAGCCAACGCCGGTGGCGACACCAGCCGCAATTCACCGACACCCATCGTCGCCAGCCCCTCTGCCGCGGACCGCGCCACGCGCGAGTGTGCGATGTCGCCGACGATCGCGACCGTCAGGTTGGGAAAATCCGGCTTGTGCTGGCGAATCGTGAGTAGATCGAGTAACCCTTGCGTCGGGTGAGAAACGTCGGCTTCGCCGGCGTTCAGTACGCTGACGAATTCGTTGACGTTCCGCGCGATATAGGCGGGCACGCCGGCACTCGCATCACGCACGACGAAGACGTCGACGCGCATCGCCTGCAAAGTGAAAATCATGTCGAGAATGCTTTCACCTTTCTTGCGGGACGACGTGTTGACATCCAGATTGAGGACGTCCGCACCGAGGCGCTTGGCCGCGAGATCGAAGGATGCGCGCGTGCGCGTGCTCGGCTCGAAAAACAGGTTGGCGACGGTGCGACCCGCCAACGCGCGGCTACGGACCACCGGCTGGCCGGAAGGTCGCAGATACGCTTCCGCGCGGTCCAGCAATGCAGTCAGCCGTTCCCGGCTCAACCCCTTGAGCGTCAGCAAATGGCGCAGACTGCCCTGTGCAGTGCACTGAAGATCGGCGGCGTCGCTGATCTTCGGAGTATCAAACAGTTCGGTAACTGACATTGGCTCCGCAGTGTACTCTCATTTCGCGTTGGCCAGCCACCGTTCCGCGATCAGCACGGCGGCGGCGGCATCGATCATCTCCTTGCGGATTCTGCCGGTCATGCCGAGCTTGCGGCGAGCGACCAGCATTGCCTCCGCCTCCAGGGAGGAATACCGCTCGTCGATGGTCTCGACCGGCAGCCCGTACCGGCCGAGTGCCCGGACAAATGTATCGACGGCAGCGGTCATGTCGGTTCTGGAACCATCGGTATGCAGGGGCATTCCGACCACGAGCCGTGCCGGCCGCCACTCGTCGAGCAGGCGGTCCAGCCGCGGCCAGTCCGGGCTGCTCCCGTTGGCGACGCTGCCGAGCGGCTGCGCCGATCCGGTGATGTTCTGCCCCACGGCAACGCCGATGCGGCGCAGTCCGAAATCAAATGCGATGAGGGTCTCGGGTGATGGACTGTCAGGCGTGTCCGGCATCGGGTGTCAGGCGATTGATATCGACTCCCAGGATTTTCGCGGCGGACATCCAGCGCTCGGAAAACGGCACGTCGAACACGATTTCCGGCGTTGCAGGCACGCTGAGCCAGGTATTCGCGAGCATTTCGGCTTCGAGCTGGCCGGGTTCCCAGCCGGCGTAGCCGAGCGCAACCAGCGACTTGGCCGGGCCTTTGCCCGCCGCCATGGCATCCAGGATATCGCGGGAGAGCGTCAACTGGATGAAAGGAGACACGGCGACGGAACTTTCGAATTCGACTCCCGGGTTGTGCAATACGAAGCCGCGGTCCCGGGCAACCGGACCGCCCTCCAGCACGGGCCTCCTGGCGGCGGCGGTATCGGCGCCCGGCACGGCGAGCTGTTCGAAGAGACCGCCCAGGCTCAGATTCATCGGCCGGTTGACGACGATGCCCAACGCGCCTTCGGCGTTATGTTCACAAATCAAGGTAACCGTACTGCTGAAATTGGGGTCGGCCATTCCCGGCATGGCGATCAGCAGCTGATTACTGAATAAGCCTTGCAGTTGCATAGCGACAGTATCGGGCCTCTACCGGCAGCAAACAACCGCTATCTCACGTTGCAAAACGCGACTCTGTCGCACGCGCGGTGCGCTCCTGCACGGGATGTCATTCCTGCGGCGAGCCGGCATCCGCCGTCGACGGAATTTCGATCTTGCTGAATTCCCACTTGTAAGCGAACCGCAGCTGATCGTATTTCCCTCGAATCGACTCCGGAAACGGATCAAAGGGCGCCGCCAGTTGCAGAATATTGAGCGCTGCCTGGTCGAGCACCCGGGAACCTGAAGATCTGCGGACGATGACTTCGTTCAACTGACCCGATGCATCGATCGTCACCTCGAGCGTCGGGCTGCCGATGGGGCCGCCGGAAATTGCCTGCTCCGGAAAATACTGAATCCCGAGCGCTTCGATCTTTCTCTTCCAGCGATCGAGATAGCCTGCAACCACAGACTCGCGCGTATCGACGCTGGTGACGAGCTCACGCGGATTGTCGTCGTGAATCAGCGGCCTGGCTTCCTCGTCCTGCGGCAGCGGCAAAGTCACATCGAGACCTGCTTCCAGAGCGAGCGCAGTTGCCGCGTCGGGCTTGGGTTCCTCACGCGGTTGATCGGACACGGCGAGTTCCTGCTCGCTCCGGGTCGTGAGGAGCTGATCCGACGACTGCTGGGCTTGCTGTGCATCCCGGAGACTGTCGCCGTCCGTTCGTCCGGCATTGTCGAAGGGAATGTTGCTTTCGGGCAGTGCGCCCGGACGCACCTCGAGCAGCGTGTTGCCCTGGCCTTCCTGGCTCGCCTGCGCCAGGTAATCGGCGTCGTCGGGTTCCGCGCGCGACTGCTTGGGGTCGGCAAGAATCGTCACCTCGAGCGAGATCGCTTCGTTGCCGCCCCCCAGCATCGAATTGAAGGTGATGCCGATAATGAGAATGCCGTGGATCAGCGCGGCGAGGAACAGCATCGGCGGCAGCCGATCCGGTTTCGATTCGACATCCAGCTTGATCTGATGCAGGCCCTCCGCCTCGTCGATTTCGGCGAACGCATCGATGTTTGCAGCGATCTCAGCCATAGTTGCCTGAAGTTAGCGCACCTCGAACATTGTGGCACAGACGCCGGCCCGCGAAAGCGCCGATTTTACCTATGTGCACGCGTTCTCAATGAGACGCAGGTCACCTGCTCGCGGGTTTCATGCACGTTTAGCGTCATCGAAGGCGAAGCCTGGGTTGGGGAGGACTTCTCAGGAACACCAGTCACTTCCGGGTGCTGTTACCGTCGGTCGCCCGCATGGCGCACTCCTACAGAGGCCCGATTCGAGTGCATGCGCACGGTCACCCGGAAGGGTCGGAGCGGTGCCTGGATCGGGGCGGGCTTTTCAGGATCGTGCGAAACAAGGATGTTTCGCCCGAAGCCTACAGGGATGTATTCACGGCGTTCCTGAAAAGTCCGCCCCAATTCAGGCTCCGCGTGCCACGAGCACCTCATCTCAAGGACGCCGCCTCAACCTGGTTTCAATGGCGTCGAACAGCGTGCCGGCGATGTTGAGGCCGTAGATGGCATCCAGTTCGCGGATGCCGGTCGGGCTCGTGACGTTTATTTCCGTCAGGTAATCGCCGATGACGTCGATGCCGGCGAACAGCACGCCGCGGTCTCGCAATACCGGCCCGACGCGCGAACAGATCCAGCGGTCCCGTTCGGAGAGCTCGCGGCCGACCCCCTTGGCCCCCATGACGAGGTTCCCGCGATTGTCGTCCGCCGACGGGATACGCGCGAGGGCATAGTCGATCGGCTCGCCGTCTACCAGCAGGATGCGCTTGTCCCCGGCGCTTATTTCGGGGATGTAGACCTGGGCGAGTGCAAATCGCCTGCCGTTGTCGGTCAGGGTTTCGAAAATGACGTTGGCGTTGTTGTCGCCCTGCGCGACGACGAAAACCGAGCGGCCGCCCATGCCGTCCAGCGGTTTCACGACGATGCGCTCGTGTTCCTGTAAAAATCCCCTGATCCCGGCAATGGAACGCGTGATGAGGGTCAGCGGTGCGCAGTCCTCGAACCAGGCGGTGTAGGCCTTCTCGTTCATGTCCCGGAGGCTCTGCGGCTTGTTGACGACCAGGACACCCGCCATTTCGGCCCGTTCGAGGATGTAACTCGTGTAGATGTACTCCATGTCGAAGGGTGGATCCTTGCGCATCAGCAATACGTCCAGATCGGTGAGTCGGATATCCCCGGATGCGCCAAATTCGAACCAGTCAAGCGGATCGTTGCGGACCGACAGAATTGTGGAGCGCGCATGCGGATCGCCGCCCAGAAGCCGCAAATCGCGCTGCAGCATGTAATGGATTTCCGCGCCGCGTCGCGCGGCCTCCAGCAGCATCGCGAGCGTACTGTCCTTCTTCGGTGCAATGGATTCGATCGGGTCCATGACGACTCCGAGCCGATATTTCGATTGCGGCATGTGCGGTCCTCTTCTGGCTGGGCAATGCGGCGTTTTGCAACTATACAGTGCAGGAGGAATTGCGAAATCCGGGTGTTGTTTCCAGATTGGCGCCCGGGATTTCGCTCAAAATGAGCGGGCCCCTCGAGGAGCGGTTACGAACGCCGTGAAAAGCGAATAAAATCAGTAAACTTGCAGCATGTGGCGCCTATCATGGCGGGTTTCAGATCAATATGGTACAAGAGTCGCGTCTTCCGCTTAGGGCGCGCAGGGCTTAAGGAATTCCAGTGGCTAATAATGCATCCCGAAGTCTGAACGGACTGAAGATTCTGGTCGTGGACGACAGTAAGACCATTCGTCGCACGGCCGAAACCCTGCTGTCCAAGGAAGGTTGCCAGGTCTTCACGGCGATCGACGGCTTTGATGCGCTCTCGAAGATTGCGGACCACCAGCCGGACTTGATCTTTGTCGACATCATGATGCCGCGGCTGGACGGCTATCAGACCTGTTCCCTGATCAAGCACAACAAGGTTTTCAAGAATACGCCGGTCATCATGCTCTCGAGCAAGGACGGGCTGTTCGATCGCGCGAGGGGCCGGATCGTCGGCTCGGAGCAATACCTGACCAAGCCGTTTACGAAAGACGAACTGCTGGGTGCGATCTCGAACCAGATTAACTAAGGATCGATTCATGGCTGTGATTCTGATTGTCGATGACTCGCCGACCGAGTTGCATCTGTTTCAGAAAATGCTGGAAAAGAACGGCTTTGAAACGCTGATCGCGGACAGCGGCGAAGACGGTATTCGTCAGGCACAGTCGGCGCACCCGGACTGTATCCTGATGGATGTGGTGATGCCGGGTATGAACGGATTCCAGGCGACACGCAGGCTGACCCGGGAGCCGGCGACATCGGAGATCCCGGTCATCATGATCACGACCAAGGACCAGGAAACCGACAAGATATGGGGTATGCGGCAGGGCGCTGCCGAGTACCTGGTGAAACCCGTGACGGAGAAGCAACTCGTTGCAAAGATCAAAGCAGTCATGGCCGGTTGAATGGCCAAGACCATCGATCTTGCGACCCTGGTCGAGCAACCGTTCGATCTGCTGAAGGAGCTGGAGCGACGCAGTCGCACAGTTCACGCGGGCCAGGGCGGCGACGGGCTGCCGACCGAATGGGTCGGGATCGGCTTTCGCATCGGGCAGGAACAGTTTGTCGCCGGGCGCAGAGAGGTGCGCGAGGTCCTGATGCTGCCCGAGACGATGACGCGGGTGCCGGGCGCGCGGCGCTGGGTGCTCGGCATTGCCAATCTCCGCGGCCACTTGCTGCCGCTGATCGATCTCAAGATGTTACTGGGCAGCGGACGGACGTCGTTACGGCGCGCCACCCGGGTGATTTCCGTCAACCACCGGGAAGTTCCGGCCGGTCTGGTGGTCGACGAGGTAGTGGGCTTCCGCCGCTTCATGGAGCACGAATTCACCGACAAATGGCCGCCGACCGTCGTGCGCTGCGATCGCTACCTCAAGGGCGCGTACCAGCGCGGCCACGACAGCTGGCCGGTCTTTGGACTGTTCGAGCTGGTCGAAAGCAGCTCGTTTCTTCAGGCCGCCGCGGATTGATGCGGCGCACACATTAATCAACCGACTCGACCCACAGCCATGGCCAAGAAATCACAAAAGAATACCGACCAAACGTCTGCCTTCACCATTCTGGCGGCGCTGACGGCAATCTCGCTGATCGCGGCTGCAGTCGTTTTGTACATGCAGTCGAATCGCGCGGCCGGCACCGATCCGTCGTTCGCCGAGTTTGCGGCACTGTCGCAATCGATTCCGCTGCACGCAGCCAATGCGCTGGCCGGTAACTCCGACGAGTTTACGCGTCTGGAAAAGGATCTGGGCCACCTGTCGAAGCTGCGGCAGACGGTCACGGATGCGGATCTGCCCGGCGGCTCGGCTGCCTGGACGGACATCGAGCAGCATGCAAGCGCGATGCTCGCGAATCGCGATGACCTCGGCACGATTGCAACCGCCGCAGCCTACGTCGACGAACACATACCGGAGATGCTGGCATCGTCGAATGCGCTGCTGGAGCTGTCGGGCGCCACTGCCATCATCCAGCAATTTCAGCAGCGCGCCGGCGAACTCCAGCAAGGCATGAAAAGCCTGGCGGCCAATACGGCACAACCGGCCCTGGTCACCGAGATTTCCGACGACCTGACCTTTCTGACGGAAGTGACCAACGCCTTGTCGGGCACGGAGACCGAACTGGATGTTGCCCCATTGAGCCCGGAAGACAGCGAAGCAGCGCTACGGCCGGTCGTCACTCAATTGAGTGAGATCGAAATGCGCGTCGAGAGCGTATTGACCACCGCCGCCAACCTCGGTGATCCGGTCGCCGGCGTCGCGTCGCTCTCTGCCACCGCGAACTCGCTGTACGACTCGGTCTTTGCCGCCGGGGAGCCGGCCGACAAAGGCGGCATCCTGATGCATCCGTGGCTGCCGCTCGGCCTGGTCGCGCTCTCGTTGCTACTGCTGATCATCCTGGCGTACATGCATTCGAGAACGGCGGTATTCGAGCGGGCGTCCAAGGAGCAGACGGAGCAAAACGAACGCAATCAGCAGGCGATCCTGAGGCTGCTGGATGAACTCGGCAGCCTTGCAGATGGCGATCTGACCGTCGAAGCCACGGTCACGGAGGACATCACCGGCGCGATCGCCGACTCGATCAACTACGCCATCGAAAAACTGCGGGAACTGGTCGCAACCATCAACGAAACCGCCATCATGGTCGATTCAGCCGCGAAACAGACCGAAAGCACGGCAGGACACATGGCGCGCGCGGCCGACAACCAGGGCCGCGAAATCAAGAAGGCGACCGAGTCCATCGTCTCGATGGCGGCGTCCATCGAGGAAGTCTCCGGGAACGCAGAACGCTCGTCCGACGTCGCCCGGCATTCAGTCGACGTTGCCCACAAGGGCGGTGAGGCGGTCCGCCGCACGATTGACGGCATGAATGCCATCCGCGAGACGATTCAGGATACCTCGAAAAGAATCAAACGGCTGGGCGAAAGCTCGCAGGAAATCGGCAACATCGTAGAGCTCATCAACGACATCGCAGAGCAGACCAATATCCTTGCGCTGAACGCATCCATCCAGGCATCGATGGCGGGCGAAGCGGGCCGTGGCTTTGCCGTGGTCGCAGACGAGGTACAGCGTCTGGCCGAACGTTCCACCAATGCAACCAAACAGATCGAAGTACTTGTTCGAACCATCCAGTCGGATACGAACGAAGCGGTCGTTTCCATGGAACGCAGCACGACGGACGTCGTCGGCGGTGCGTTGCTGGCGGAGAATGCCGGCGCTGCGCTCGACGAGATTGAACAGGTCTCCAACCAGATTGCGAGCCTCGTGCAGAACATCTCCGGATCCGCGAGAGAGCAGGCCGGCGCCGCCGCTGACGTGACCCGAAGAACGACCAAGCTCAAGGAGATCAGCGAGCAGACCGGCAGAGCGACGACGGCGACGGCGGCCGCCATATCCAAATTGTCGGTGCTCGCGTCGCAACTCAGGCAGACCGTTGCGGGATTCACGCTGCCCAATTCGGCGTTCAATGCGAGCACCTTGTCGAGCCAACCACCCCAGCCAGCGCGCAAGAAGGTAGAGGATAGAGCGGCGGGCTGAGATTGATGAGCAGCGAATCGGGCATCCAGGAACAGCTTCGCGAAACCGGCACTCTCGAAGCGGCGGCAAGCGCGCTTGCGATCGTCAGCCAGGAGCTGTTGGAGACGCTGCGCAATGCACAACTTGCGCTGGAAGAATGTGTCGAAGGACGCGGCGGTTCGGCGGCACTGGTCACCTGCGGCCAGCTTCTGCATCAGGCCCGCGGAGCGTTGCGCCTGACTGAAACCTACGGAGCGGCCCTGCTCGCGGAAGAGATGGAACTGGTCTGCGCCTACCTGGCGAGGTTGCGGGAGGGTAAGGGGCGCGACGATGGCCTGGACGCGCTCACGCGCTCGATGGTGCAACTGCCGATTTACATAGAAAGGCTGCTTGGCGGCGGCAGGGACATCGCACTGGTGCTGCTGCCGATGCTGAACGATCTGCGAGCGGCCCGCGGACAGCCCCTGCTTTCGGAAGGCACGCTGCTGCTGCTCAATCTGTCGCCGTCCAGAAAGCCGCCAACAGAGTCTGCAAGGGAAACGAGCGGTGAAGACCCGGTACGCGCCGCGAGCCGCCTGAGACCCAGGTTTCAGCTTGCGTTACTGGGCTGGATACAGGGCGGCGACGCCAAACGGCATCTCGAAGCGCTTGCGAGCGTCGTCGAAACACTGGAGAAGTGCGCCTCGCGGGACGACATGTACCAGCTCTGGTGGGTGGTCGGCGCGGTGCTGGAATCGCTGCAGAACGGCGGACTCGAAACATCCATTGCATTGAAAAGACTGCTCGGTCAGACCGACCGGCGGCTCAAGCTTCTGATCGACGAGGGACCGGATTCATTCGACAGCCATCCGGTCACCGACCTGCTCAACAATTTCCTGTATTACGTCGCCCGGTCGAGCACTGCCGGCACGCGCATCAGCGAAATCCGCGCAGCCTTCAACCTGGCCGAATTGCTGCCGGGCGACGAACAGGTCGAGCATGCTCGCGAAAGCCTGTCGGCGCCCAGCGTCAAGCTGATGAATACGGTGGCGGCGGCGATCAAGGAAGACCTGGGTCGGGTCAAGGACGTGCTGGACATCTACGTGCGTACCGGCATGAACAAGCCGGCGGACCTCGTTCCACAGCTCGACCTGCTGAAGAAGATCAGCGACACACTCGGCGTACTCGGTCTGGGCGAGCTTCGTGGCGACATCGACACGGAGATCGAACGCCTGAAGTCGGTGGTCACGCGCGGTGGCGGTGCGAACGAGCATACCGTCATTGAAATCGCATCGACGTTGCTACGGGTGGAAGACCGGCTCGATCAGCAGCTCATCCGCATGATTGCACCGAACGAGTCGGAACGGGGCCCCACAGAAGACCCCGCAACGGACGACGCCGATTACAAGCAGGTCGCGGAAGCGGTCATGCGGGAAAGCATCATCAATCTCGCGCGCATCAAGGAGACGTTCAGCCAGAGCCTTTCCACAACAGGTAATTCGCAAGGCCTCGACAGCGTGCCGACGCTGTTCCGCGGCATCAAGGCGGGCTTGCTGATGCTGAACAAATCGCGTGCGATGGAGGTCGTGGAGCGGATCGGCAATCTGATGACACTGGCATTGCGAGGCGGCGGCCCCGGACGGCTGTCGCAAAAGGAAACCGACCGACTCGCCGATGCGATTGTGAGCATTGAATACTACATGGAAACGGTGAAGGCGGGGCGCCGGGAACCCTCTTACATGCTCGACAACGCAGAGACCTGCCTGAACGTTCTGCGCGACCTCGAAAGGCGGTTGACGAAGGACAAGGACGTCGACACGCAGCGCACGATGACCATGAAGCCGTCTCGCGACGATTTCGAGGCGATCGCTGCGTCGCACGCCGCCGCCCAGAAGCTGCAAACGACCGAAGTCATCCCGATGCCGGTTGTCGCGGAGGATGCCGAGCACCTGGATCCGGAGCTGCTGGAACTCTTTATCGAAGAGGCCAAGGAAGAGATCACCTCGATCAATCGCAATCTGCCGCAATGGGCGGAGACTCCCGACGACATGGAAACGCTCATTACCGTGCGGCGATCGTTCCATACGCTGAAGGGCAGCGGGCGCATGGTCGGTGCCGAACGCATCGGGGAGTATTGCTGGAGCGTCGAGAACCTGCTCAACCGACTGATCAACCGGACCTTGTCGCGCACCCCGCCCATGGTCAGCTTCATCCTCGCGGCGGCAGCCGTCGTCCCGGAACTCGTCGAGCAACTCGAAGTCGGCACCGAACCCGGGTCGGACATCAATTTGCTGATGGCCAGGGCCAACGCCTTTGCGGACGGCGACCCGAACGCCGCCGTCTTGAGCATTGCCGCACCGGCAGAAGCGCCGCAGAAGGAAGAGGCGCAGGCGCTCGAGATGGATCCGGTCCTGTTGGATATCTTCACCAAGGAAACGGACGGACATCTGCAGGTGATCAAGGATTATCTCGCGGCCTGCGAAGGGCATCGGCCTCCGTTTCACGTGACCGACAAATTGCACCGCGCGTGTCACACCCTGCATGGCAGCGCCAATATGGCAAACGTAGAGCGGGGTGTTGCCGTGGCGGGTGCTCTGAACCGTTTCGTCAGGCGAGTTTACGATTACAACGTCGGTTTCGATAAAGCCGGTATCGACGCGCTCCAGGGCGCCGGGCAGGCCATTTCCGCAATCGTGTCCGATATCAATCAGCCGGAACGGATACGCGACGACTTCAACGCGCTCATCGGTCATTTCAACGATCTTACAGACGCGGTCGAATCACCCACGTCGGAAGAAAAGATACCGGACCTGAAAGCAGTCAGCGACACGCAGACGATCGCGGGCGAGGAACCGGCGGAAGAAGCGGATTACGATGCCGAAATTGCGGCGATCTTCTCGGAGGAGGCGGCCGAACTCCTCGAGGAAGCGGATAAGGCGCTCGCCCGCTGGAGCAAGGACAAAAAATCCCGCGAAGACGCTGAAGGGTTGAAGCGTCACCTGCACACGCTCAAAGGCGGCGCGCGGATGGCAGGCATTGCGGCAATGGGCAACCTGAGCCACGAGCTGGAGACCTTGTTGATCGGCATTGACGAGGGCCGCATCCCGGCCTCGCCGAAGCTCGACGATCTGCTGCAGCGAAGTATCGATGAATTGCATCGTATGCGCGACACCGTGATTGGAGGCAGGAAGGTGATGCCCGCGACGGCGCTGGAAGAAGTCATTCAGAAGCTGAATGCCGGCGATGTCACGGCGGAACTCACACCTGCTACGGACGATTCGGTGTCCGTCGAGTTTACGCCGGAGCCGGAAGATACCGTCAGTGTTGTCATCGTCGATTCTTCTCTCGTCGAGGAAGCCGCGACTGTCGAAGCGGCGCCGGCACCCGAAGAAGCGCCGGCCGCTGCCGAGGGGGAAGCGGTCATCGAGGCACGCGGCCCCGGTGAAGAGCCTGCTCCCGAGGCACAGGCCCCGGAGCCTCCGCCCGAAGCCCGGCAGCCCGAGGAGCGCGCCGCGGCCGAGGAAGAAAAGCCGGCAGCGGCGGCGGTACTGCCGCCGATCTCCGAGCCCGCGGCGATGCCCCCGGAACCGGAACCCTTCCCGGACGAAGCCGCGCCGGACCTGCCCGAGCTGCGGCCGGACGAACGGCGCCAGCCGTTCCGACCGGCTGCGACAGCGGAAGCGCGTCAGGAATTCGCCCGCATCGACGCAGATCTCCTGGAAGATCTGTTGAATGCAGCAGGCGAGATCAGCATCTATCACTCACGCCTGAGTCAGCAGATCACCTCGATCGAGTTTCACATTGACGAACTCGAACAGACGGTCAGTCGCCTGCGGCACCAGTTGCGCAAACTCGAAATCGAGACCGAAGCGCAGATCATGCACGGGCATCAGGATACCTTCGTTGCACGTGATTTCGATCCGCTCGAACTCGATCGCTACTCGAATATTCAGCAGCTGTCGCGCGCGCTGGCCGAATCGGCGAACGACCTCGGCAGTCTGAAGGACCTGCTGCGTACGCTGACCTCAGAGGCGGAAACGCTGCTCGTGCAACAGTCGCGTGTGACCGCGGAACTGCAGGACGGCCTGATGCGTACCCGCATGGTTCCGTTCCAGCGTCACGTTCCTCGGCTGACGCGGCTGGTGCGGCAGGTTGCAACGGAGGCCGGCAAGCGCGCGGAGCTGGCGGTCGAGGGCGCATCGGGCGAACTGGACCGGCAGGTGCTCGACAAGATGTTGCCGCCTTTCGAGCACATGATGCGCAATGCCGTCATCCACGGCATCGAAAAGCCGAAGGTACGACAGAAGAACGGCAAGCCCGCAACCGGACGCATCACCATCCGCCTGCATCGCGAAGGCGCGGAGATGGTGATCGACGTCTCCGATGACGGCGCAGGTCTCGACGTCAATGCCATACGGCGCAAAGCTTACGAGCGAGGTTTGCTGAAGCCCGACAGCAAAGTGACAGACGAGGAAGTCATGCAACTGATCCTGACGCCCGGTTTCAGCACGGCGTCGAAAATCACGCAATCAGCCGGGCGCGGCGTCGGCATGGACGTGGTTGCAAACGAAGTCAAACAGCTCGGCGGCTCGCTGCAGATCTCGTCGGTCGTCGGCCAGGGCAGCAACTTCAGAGTGCGGCTGCCGTTTACTCTGGCGATCACGCAGGCATTGATCGTACGGACCGGCGACGAGATCTACGCATTGCCGCTGCCGACGGTTGAAGGGGTGGCGCGCATTGCAAGGACCGAACTCGAAAGCCTGTTGATTCAGAGCGAACCGAGCTACGAATACGGTGAGCAGAGTTACCGGTTTCGGCACCTGGGACTGTACCTGGGCGGGCAGGCCACGAAACTGCCGGAAGACGAGGCCTATGTGCCGATCATACTGGTCAGGGCCGGTGACTATTCCGCGGCCTTGCTGACGGACGAAATGCTGTCCAGCCGCGAGATCGTGGTGAAGTCGGTCGGGCCGCAGCTGGCCGGCGTGCGCGGCATCTCGGGGGCGACCATCCTGGGCGACGGCAGCATCGTCCTGATTCTCGACATCAATGCGCTGGTCAGGACGGGCGCACCGATGGTGGAACTCAAGGGTGCGGCGCCGGCTGCGACCGACGCACGTCCGCTCGCGCTCGTCGTCGACGATTCCATTACCGTGCGGCGGGTCATGGAGCGCTTTTTGCAGCGCAACGGCATGCGCGTCGTGACGGCTAAAGACGGCCTCGATGCGATCAGCGCGCTGTCAGAAAACAAACCGGACGTCATTTTGCTGGATATCGAAATGCCGAGGATGGACGGCTACGAATTCGCCACCCATGTGCGCAATGACGAGCGCGTGGCGGAAGTGCCTATCATTATGATTACCTCCAGAGCGGGCGACAAGCATCGGGCACGGGCGATCGAAATCGGTGTCAACGATTACCTGAGCAAGCCGTACCAGGATTCACAGTTGCTCGAAGCCATACAGAAAATTCTCGAAGAACGGGGAATCAGCCTGCGGTGAGCGCCGAATCCGAAGAGCTTTACAGTTTGCTGGTTCCGCTCTCGGAAGAGCGCCTCATCGTGCCGCGCGCCTGCGTCGCCGAGGTCGTGCGTTTTACGCAACCGGAGCACACGGAAGGCAGCTTCGACTGGATGCTCGGCACGGTCAACTGGAGCGGGCGCGTACTGCCGGTTGTGTCGTACGAAGGCGCAATCGGTAAAGACATACCGGCCAGTACCGGACGCACGCGCATCGTCGTGTTCTATTCGAGTACCGGCCAGATCAAGACCGGCTTTTTCGGCATCCTCACCCAGGGCTTCCCGCAGCTGGTTCGCGTCAACCGCGCCGTGTTGAAACTGGATACGACCGAAGGCGGCTGGCCCGCAGACGCACCGGTGCTCTGCCGCGTCAAGATGATCAATGAATACCCGTTGATCCCGCACCTGGAAAAGCTGGAACAGCTGATCGCGGGCGAATCCCTGCAGGGCTGAACGGCAGCCGGCAAATCCCGCGCCGCGGGCCGCTGCCATTCTTTGGCTAGGCAAGATCCCCCGCTTGCGCCTGTAGCAGCGCCAACGCCGCAATCGCGGCGGTTTCGGTGCGGAGAATGCGTGGCCCGAGCGAGCAGGGTGCGAAGCCGGCCTCTATGGCCATCGCGTATTCGGCGTCGCTCAAGCCGCCTTCGGGTCCGATCAACAGTTCGATGCGGTCGACGACGTTTTTGAGCGTTGCGAGGCTCATGCTTGCGCCGGGATGCAGCACGACGCGAGAGGCACCTCGCGGCACGGCGGTTTCTAGCCGGCGGGAGAGTGGTTGCGGAGTATCGATCGCCGGCACCCGGGTCCTCCCTGCCTGTTCACAGGCGCTCTGCGCAACCCGGGTCCAATGCTGCATCCGCTTTTCGGCCTTTGCTGTAGCCAGCCGCACGACCGAGAATTCCGTGACAACCGGGGTAATCCGATGCACGCCGAGCTCGGTTGCTTTCTGAACCACGAAGTCCATGCGGTCGCCGCGGGAGATGCCCTGGAGCAAATTGACGGCCAACGGGGACTCGCGGTCTTCCTTGCGGTGTTTACCGACGACGACGGTGACGCCGTTCCTCGACGTCTCCGAAACGACCGCGTCGTATTCGCCGCCGCTGCCATCGAACAGCACGAGGCCGTCGCCTGTGCGCAGGCGCAGCACGCGGAAGATATAGTGTGAATGGTCTTCGTCCAGGCGGCATTTCTCACCGGAACAGAGGGACGTCGAAACGTAGAGACGATTGGCGTGCTTGTTCGACATTGACAGTTCCTGCGTTGACATCGGAGGGCGTTCGGCAAGAGTATGGCGGGGACCTACAGTGCTGAAAAGGACCGCAGATTGCCCAATACCGTGGAGCCTCGATACACCGTCAGTCCCGGTGCCGGACTCATCCGGCCTGCCGTGCAATGCCCCTCACCGAACCAGGACGACCGGCCCGACGACGCGCCTCTGTCGCTGATTGTGATTCACGGCATCAGCCTGCCGCCGGGCGAGTACGGCGGGCCGCACATCGAGCATTTTTTTACGAACTGCATCGATCCGGCCGAGCATCCGTATTTCGAGGAGATTTGCGGTCTGCACGTGTCCGCGCATCTGCTCATCCGGCGCGACGGCGACCTCATTCAATTCGTGCCGTTTGGCCGGCGTGCCTGGCATGCCGGCGAATCGACCTTTCGCGGGCGCAGCCGCTGTAATGACTTCTCCGTCGGCATCGAACTCGAAGGCGAGGACCAGACGCCGTATGCGAATGAGCAATACACCGTGCTTGCCCGGGTACTCGGCGCGTTGTTCGTTGCGTACCCGCAACTGAACCCACGGCTGACCGCCGCACACTCCGACATCGCGCCCGGCCGAAAAACGGATCCGGGTCCCGCTTTCGACTGGATGCGGCTGTATGATGAGCTGTCGCTGACTGGCGCAAACGGGGCGTTATGAAACTGATTGCATTGCTGATAGGGCTCGCGGTGGAACGGCTCGCAACCCAGTCGTTTCACTTGCGCGAATTACGCTGGCTGGACAGGATGATCGATCGCGGGTTTCAGCAGGTCGATCGCCTCGCCAACTGGCCGCCGCTGCTCCTGGTCGTGCTCCTGGCGTTCGTCCTGGTCTTGCCGGTATTGCTCGCAAGGCTTGCCTTGGGAGATGCGTTGTTCGGATTTCCGTATCTTGTTTTTGCCGTCATCGTCCTGTTCTTTTCGTTCGGGCCGAAAGATATTGCCGAAGAAGTGCAGGAGTACTGTGCCGCACTCGAATCCGGGGACGCAGAGGCGATACGCAGCACCGGCAAGGCTTTGCTCGAAAGAGATCCGCCGACCGATCCGGTCGAACGCACCAATGACATCGAAGCGGCCGTCTGCGTCCAGGCGAACAATCGGCTGTTCGCGGTCATTTTCTGGTTCGTATTGTTGGGTCCTTTGGGCGCCTGGGCGTACCGGGTCACCGATCTGATCCGGCGCCGCGCCGTATTCACGGCGGCCCGGGACGAAACCCGGGAAACCGCGGCCTCCCTGTGCGTCGGTGCTGCCGAAGACCTGCATGGCTGGCTCGCCTGGATCCCGGCGCGGCTGGCGGCTCTGGGCTATGCAATGGCCGGCAGCTTCGATGGCGCGGTCAGCGCGTGGCGCACGTCCGGTGGACCTGCCTTGCCGCCGCGCGAACAAGGGGAAAGCCTGCTCGCGCGCGTCGGCACCGGTGCACTGGCACTGGAACTGCTCGAGGGTGAAACCACCGCCGAACGCGGCGTGCGCGGCGCACTCGCAGCAAACAAGCTCGTGTTTCGCTCATTGCTCATCTGGACCGCGGTCATCGCGGCGATGACACTGTATGGCTGGTCTCTGTGAGGCGTGCGACCGGCCTTTGCGTACTGGTATTTTCTGTTGCCGCATTCGTCGGCTGTGACACACGGGGCGGCGGGGAGCGGCCGTCGAACCGCGCGACGGACAGGGAACTCCGTATCGTCACCCTCGCACCGCATCTCGCCGAACTGGTTTTCGCCGTCGGTGCCGAAGATGCACTGGTCGGAGTCAGTTCCTATACGAATTACCCGCCGGAAGCTACGACGCTGCCCATTGTCGGTGATGCGTTTTCGGTCGATCAGGAACGATTGGTATTGCTGAAGCCGACATTGTTGCTCGCCTGGGCGAGCGGTACACCGGCGCGGGTTGTCGACGAACTACGTGCACGGGGCTTCCGCGTCGAGACGATCGAAACGCGCGGCCTCGAGGATATCGCGGACGCCATGGAACAAATCGGCAAGCTGACGGCTCGAACGAGGCAAGGCAGTGCAGCGGCAAACGAATTCCGTAGTGGATTGCGGCAGCTCGCCAACCATCATGGGCATCCGCAACCAATCAGTGTTTTCTACCAGGTCTCGAACAGTCCACTGTACACCGTTAACGGCGATCACTATGTCAGCGAGCTCATCGATTTGTGTGGCGGCAGGAATATTTTCTCGGATTTGACGATGCTCGCGCCGTTGGTGGATGTGGAGGCGGTCCTCGCGAGAGACCCGGAGGTCATGCTGGCCAGTTCCGACAGCCCGGATGATGCACTCGTCGTGTGGCAACGTTGGCCGCAACTGGCGGCGAACGAATACCACAACTATTTTTTGCTCCCGGCCGATGAAATCGGCCGCGCAACTCCGCGCCTGTTGACGGCGGGCGCGACGCTCTGCGAAACACTGGACGAGGCGCGCCGCAACAGAGAGGCTGAACGTGACAGCGACCATTCGTAAAGCGCGTGAAAAAGACTGGCCGGCGCTCAAGCGATTGCTGCTGCAGGCGAAGCTGCCGCTCGCGGACCTCTCAGGGGATCAATTGCAGCAGTTTCTGGTTGCCGAGGATCGTCAGGCGATGCCGCCGACGATCGATGGATTGATCGGCCTGCAGACATTCGGCCACGACGGCTTGTTGCGCTCGCTCGTGGTTCATGCCGGCCAGCGCGGTTCCGGCATCGGCCGCCGCCTGGTCATGGCATTGGAAGAAAACGCAAGCGCTGCCGGAGTCGCGGAGATCTGGTTGCTGACGATCGATGCGGAAGTGTTCTTCTGGAAACTGGGCTATCGGATCGCGGACCGCGGCGAGGCACCGGAGACGATTCGCGCCACCGCGGAATTCGCGAATCTCTGTCCCGAGAGCGCACACCTGATGCACAAAACACTGTAACCCGGCGGCAACGCCTCAGTCCTTCGTCCGGTTACGGTCCCAGATGATTTCCTGGCCAGATTCCTTACGCGCAAGCAATCGCGCGATCACGAACAGCAGGTCCGAAAGACGATTCAGGTAACGCAGCACCTCATTGCGTACTTCCTCGTTCCTGGCAAGGCTCCTCACTCGACGTTCCGCACGGCGCACGATGGTGCGGGCAAGGTGACACGCGGCGGCCGCGCTGCCTCCGCCTGGCAGTATAAAATCCTTGAGCGGGGGCAAATCGGCGTTGAAGCCGTCGAGTTGACGCTCCAGACGCTCAACGAAATACATTTCAACGGCGCGATGGCCGGGAATGCACAGTTCGCCGCCAAGCTCGAACAGGTCGTGCTGGACGTCCGTCAGACATGAGCGGATCGCGTCGGGTACAGTCGTCGACGCAAGGACGACACCGATCGCACTGTTGGCTTCGTCCACCGTTCCGTAGGCCTCGACGCGCGGATCGTCCTTGTCGACTCTGCTGCCGTCGCCGAGCCCCGTCGTGCCATCGTCGCCGGTGCGCGTATAAATTTTGCTCAGGCGATTGCCCATTCCCTCGTCGCTCTCGACTGCATTGTCAATTGGGGATGGCCCATCATCCGGCCTGATCGAACGGAGGTCAACGGCCGCGCCCGGCCTTCAAGCCGTGCGTCACTCAGGATGCGCGACTGCGCGCGAAGGTGGCGGCAGCATTCGTGTTTGGCCGCAGTTCTTCGGGGTGCTGACGCAGATACTCGAGGATTCGACGGCGGCGTTCCCGGCCGCGCGTCGGTTGGCACTCGCGTTCTGCGTCGCGGCGATTGCCCAGCAGCGCGGGATCGACCATGCCCACCCGGTTGTAGATCGTGCGCCAGAGACTCTTGACGGTGGGCAGGGCCCGCTCGAGGCTTTTCGCGAGTTGCCTGTCCGTCTCGCCCAGCAGCGCGCGGTCGAGCAGCCGCCTTTCGCAAGGACTGAAGAAAAAACGCGGCGGCGTATATGCAAAGATAGGCGCAATCGCCCTGCCGGGCGCGGCCATAGCCTCCTCGCGGGTGATGCCTGCGAGATAAAAACGCGCGCCGGGCGGCGGCGCAGGCACTCCGGTGCGCCGGTAATAATCGCTGAAATCGGTAAGAACCTGCGCGAGGCCATCCAGAATGAACGGCGGTGAGATTTCATCGCACAATTCCTGCAGCATCTGTTTCAGGTTGTAACCCCGAAGTAGTGCGATGAAGGTCTCAACTGACTTATGTGCGAGCGCGAAACGTTCAACGTCAGAGTAACCGTTCGCCTTTACCGCATAATGCAGAATCACCACGTTCAGTCCATCACCGGAATTGGCCGCGCCAATCTCGGCCGATCGCAAGATGGACTTCTCGCCGATCGCATCCTGACGCAGTAACCTGACTGCAAGATAAGGCTCTGCCCTGAACCGTGCATGTTCGGCGCACTCGTCGGTGACGAATACTGTAGCGCCACAAGCGACGATGCGTTTGCCCGGTGGCCGGTCGCGATCCTCGAACACACAAATTCTGATCGCTTCTTCCCGTATCAGGCGCAGCCAGATGGCGGGCAGCTCCTGCAGCAGTTCCGAGGGATAGGCGCGATGGTTCTCGAACAGCTTCGCGCAATCCGCCAGATCCCCAGGCGCCGCTAAACGGGCATTGAGATTCACGGAGCGTTCTCAGAAACAAACGAAGAATTGCAGTTTAGTCCTTTTAGGACGTTGTTCGCCAGCAAGCAGCAGCGTACGGTGTCGTCGTCTTGCGACATCCGCGCTATCGCGTTCACGAACAAATAAACAATGGGAACGGCACGATGTTAAACGAGTCCGGCCGTTTATCGCTGCGAGACCTTTACCGCATGCGACATAATTCCGGCAAGAGCTGCGTCCCTTGCCTCTGCGTCATATTCACATGCCTGACCGGCACTGCAAATGCTCAGCTCACCGATCTCACCCAGACCCCGAACCCGATCAACGCAGGCATCGCGAAATCGCTGGAGGAACAGATCGGCACCGGTCAGGGCGATGAGTACACGGCGGGATCGTCGATTTATATGATCAATCGCGACCCGGCGCGAGCCGTTCAGCGAGGGCGCCAGCTTTTTCAACGCGCCTTCACCCGAAATCAGGGCATGGGTCCGCGCGTGACCAACGATTCGATCGGCGACATTACGGTCAACCGCGCGTTTGGCGCCGGCCTGGCCAACAGTTGCGCCGCCTGCCACGGGCGACCGCGCGGCGCTGCAGGTTTTGGCGGCGATGTCGTGACACGGCCCGACAGCCGCGATGCGCCGCATCTGTTCGGCGCCGGACTGATCGAAATGATCGGTGATGAAATGACGCAGGATCTGCGGAACATCCGTGAGCGCGCCCAGCAATGGTCGCGCTGGCTCAAAGGCCCGATCACCCTGCCGCTGGAAAGCAAGGGTACCCGCTTCGGCCGGATCACGGCCTGGCCCGACGGCCGTGTCGATACGTCGAAAGTCGAAGGGGTTGACGAAGATCTGAGGGTTCGCCCTTTTTTCGCCCAGGGCGGCGCATTTGCGCTGCGCGAATTCATCGTCGGCGCGTTCAAGGACGAGATGGGACTGGAGTCGGCGGATCCCATTCTCTGTGCTGCAACTGAACTGCAGAACCCGGCCGGAGCCACGAGCCCGAGCGGCATGGTATTCGACCCGTCACTCGATATGATCGTGCGGCCGGCGGTATGCGAACTGGGTATCGACGGCGACGAGGATGGGGTGGTCAACGAAATCGACCCGGCTTTGGTTGATTACCTGGAATTCTACCTCCTGAATTATTTCAAGCCTGCGCTCGGCCGACAGTCCGGACGCACGCATCAGGGTCGCAGGCTTCTGCAGCAGATCGGATGCACGGATTGTCATACCCCGAACCTCAAAATCGAGGAAGACCGGCGCATTGCCAACGTCGAAACGCGCTACGATCAGAACAAGGGAATTTTCAACCACTTGTTTGCGACCGCGACCACATCGTTCGAATCCGTTGACGACGGCGAAGCCCTGCCGAAGCTTTTGCCAAAACGCCGTTCGTTTGTGGTGCGGGACCTCTATGCCGATTTCAAGCGGCACGATCTGGGGCCTGCTTTTCACGAACGCGACTACGATGGATCGACAGTAACGGAGTTCATGACTGAACCCCTATGGGGCGTGGGAACGACCGCTCCCTACGGCCATGACGGCCGCAGCATGAACCTGGAGGA
The DNA here is from genome assembly GCA_050738315.1 of Woeseiaceae bacterium. Lineage (GTDB taxonomy): Bacteria > Pseudomonadota > Gammaproteobacteria > Steroidobacterales > Woeseiaceae > IDS-8. Next base: position 25,509 of record JBOHZD010000129.1, on the reverse strand, counting down.
AGTCATACTGCGACATGGCGGCGAGGCGGAGGAGTCGCGCAACGGGTTTGCGGCTTTGAACGACAACAATCGGCGCAAGGTCATTGAATTCCTCGATACATTGATGCTCTTCCCGCCGGCAGACACGGCATCGAATCTGAATCCGGGCGTGCCGGGGTCGAATGATCCGCAGGATCCGTCGCAACACGGCAGTATCGATCTGAGTGTTCTGTTCACGGACGCCTACGAAGGAGCCGAGTAGACGATGCACCGGGCAGAGCTTACTTCCAGTCAAATCCAAGGTCGATGAAGTAACTCCGCTCCTGCATGCGAAATCCCGCGGCGGTTTCGTAGCGCGCGTCGAGCAGATTCTCGATGCGCGCATTCAGGCGCCAGCGCTCACCGAGCGCGAGTTGCCCGGTCAGATTCGCCAGCACATAGCCGCTCATGTGCAGGTTGCCGATGTCCGTGCGATCGCCGCTGGCTAGAACCGATACGCCGACGCGGTGCGGTCCGACATTCCGGGTGAAGCCCAGTGTCATCATTTCCTGCGCACGGCGCGGCAGCCGCGTATGCTCGGTCGCGTTGTCGGCAGTTTGCCGCACGACGCTGGCGAGGATCGAATAGCGGTCTCCGCGATACTGCCAGCGTAACTCCGCTCCACGGATTTCAGCCTTGCCGATATTTCGCAACGTAAAGGTCGCCAGGTCGAACTCGATCAGGTCGTCGATGTCGTTGTAGTACAACTCGAGATCGATCGACTGGCGTGCATCCGGACTGAACCTGACCCCGAGCTGCGCCTCATCGGCGAGCTCCGGATCGAGGTCCGGACTGCCGCCGAAACCGAAACGGTCCGTTGCATCGGGGGCCCGGAATGCATGACCCAGTCCGCCGGTCAGTTGCCAGTTGTCGTTCAGGGCATACGCATATTCGGCATTCCATGTGACGTGGTTACCGAAAGTTTCATGGTCCGTGAGGCGTACTGCAGCAAAGGTCCTGTGGCTGCCCCGCGACCACTGGTGTTCCACGAACATGGCCTTGACTTCCGTATCTTCATCGAAGCCGGTGCCGAAAGCAGACACAGCCGCGTTTTCGTCGACAAAGTAAAGACCTCCGATCCACCGATGGTCGCCGGCCGCCAGGTCTAGTTGCCAGTCGAGCGCATTGCGTTTCGATTCGACGAAATCGTCTGATTGATTCTGCGTAATTTCGTCGACGATGTGGCTCACGACCAGTTTGCTTTCGAGGTTCTGCCCGACATTCGACTTGAGTTCGAGCGCGGTGCTTGCATTTCTGTAGTCCTGGTCCAGCGGTGTGAGGAAGAAATCGAAGTATTCTGTCACGCCGGTCGCCTGCCAATGACGCAGACTCAGGTAGCTCGCGCCAATGCGCTTACCGGCATGAAAATTGGCGGAAACGTTGTCGTAGCCGCGATCGATGTCGCTGTCCGTTCTTGCAGGGAAGCCGTCCGTCTGCTGGATGTTTGCGCTGATGCCGAGGTCGCTGTTGTCACTGCGCAGTCCCGCGGCAACGTAACCGGATCGCGTGTCGAAGCTGCCGCCGCCCAGCGCGCCCTCGACGTACGCCCGATCGTTGCGGCGTGTGATGATGTTGATGACACCGCCGATGGCGTCCGTGCCGAACAACGCCGATCTCGCCCCCTTCACAATTTCAATGCGCTCGATGATTTCCGGGGCGATGTTGTGCACGGCCGCACCACCGACGGTACCGGGATTGATGCGAACGCCGTCGATCAGGACCAGCGTGTGGTTGCTTTCCGTGCCGCGCAGAAAAACCGACGTACTCTGACCGGGTCCGCCGTTCCTGCCGATCTCGACGCCCGCCTCGAAGCGCAACAGTTCCGCGAGATCGGATGCCAGTGACTGTTCGATGTCCTGCCGTGTAATGACGGTCACCGGAACGATCGCTTCGTTCAAAGGAATGGCCGAGCGCGTCGCCGTGACGATGATGTCGTCCTCGAGCTCCTGTTCCGCATATGACGGAATCGACAGGCACAGGAAAAAGGCAAGCATTGCCCCGTGAATGGATGGTTTCACCGCAGTCCCCTTTGCGTGCCGCCCGCACGCGATTGTTATTGCCAGATCACGCAAATGGGAGGAGGGGGAGTCACCGGCACCGTGTGCACTGGCACGTCCGAATTGCCGCCCGCCGCGTCATTCACGTGTGCAACAGGCCGGTCTCCGGGCTTACGAGCGGAAGGATTCCGACTGGAGTGCCTTCCCTCCGTAGCGCCTTCCCGCGAACCGGGAAACGATCAGTCTCCTTTCGTTCGCAGTGGCTCCGCTGTGCTGCTGCACAGCGGGGGCTACGGGTTCACTCGATCACCGTTGCGGGGGCAGCGCCGGACTGAACGCCAGATCAACGTTCCACCGGCTTCCCGTTCACCCGAAAAAATGCCTTTCCGGGTTCACCTGATGTCGGCTTGCACGATAGAGTCGACGCGCCGGGCTGTCAAGCCATCAGACGCAGGCGGCCATTTCCACCCGCCGCTTGTTTCCTCGATCGGCTGCGGCCATAGTTGCGCTGAGTATCCAGGCCAGCAAGCGTCCATGTCACCCGAACTCGAAACCGCACTCAATGCCGCCAAAGCCGCCGGCGAGATCAGTCGAAATTACTATCATGGAACGTTGGGATCGTTCACGGTCGCGACCAAAGCCGACCGTTCGCCCGTCACGCAGGCTGACGTGGAATGCGAAGAAGCCATCCGCAGGGCAATTCTCGGACGGTTTCCGAACCACGGATTTTTTGGCGAGGAAACAGGAAAGTCTGATTCGAAATCGGAATACTTGTGGCTGGTCGATCCGATCGACGGCACCAAGGCGTTCGTCCGGCGGTACCCGTTTTTCTCCACCCAGATCGCGCTGATGCGGGGCGGCGCACCGGTTCTCGGCGTTTCGAGCGGCACCCTTTTCGACGAGCTGGCGTGGGCGGAGTCCGGACAAGGTGCCTGGTTGAACGGCGAGCGATTGCGCGTCAGCGACATTGCAGACTTGCAGGATTCAGCCGTGTCGACCGGCAACCTGAGATCGCTGGCTGCGAGCGCCGGGTGGCCGGCTTTCGGCGAGCTTGTCGCCACCGTCGATCGAATTCGCGGCTATGGCGATTTCTATCATTATCATCTGCTCGCGGCCGGTAAAATCGACGCGGTGATCGAGTCCGATGTGAACATACTCGATATCGCGGCATTGGCAGTGATCGTTCAGGAGGCAGGGGGCGTGTTCTCGGATCTGAACGGCCATCCGGTGGGTCTCGAGACCCGGTCCGTACTGGCGGCAAACAAGTGCCTGCATGCCGAGATTCTGGCAAGACTGAAGGGATATGTCCGTTGAAGGGTCGGATCATGGTGCCGGCTCAGTCGCCATGAAAATATTCCGGCCCCGCCAGCGGATTGCCTCCATTCTCGTCGCGTAGAGGTTGCTCAGTCGATCTTCGGTCAGCAGCGACGACGTCGGGCCGAATTCCCAGCGCCCATCGCCATACAGCAACAAGGCATGGCTCGCGTATCGAAGGGCCAGATTGGCGTCATGAAGACTGGCGATGATGGTTGCCCCGTCAAGTGCTTTGTCGCGGAAGATTCGAAGTACCTCGAGTTGATGCTGGGGATCGAGATGATTGGTCGGTTCGTCCAGCACGTACACGTCCGGTTGCTGTGTGAGGACCTGCGCAATGGCTACGCGGCGCCGTTCACCGCCTGATAGCGTGCCGATATCGCGTGCCGAAAAGTCCGCCAGGTTGACGAGTTCGAGGGACCTGGTCGCGATCTGTCGATCGAGGTCCGATTCCCAGGCGAACGCTCCGATGTGTGGATGGCGTCCGATCAGCACAGTTTCGATCACCGTTGCGGGAAACGCGTCGTCGGCCGATTGCGGCAACAGTGCCAGGTTCCTTGCAATGCGCTGCCTGGTGAGCGCACCGAGCAATTCGCCGAAAAGATAGACCTGGCCGGCATCCGCCGGGCGCAGCCCGGCGAGACTGTGCATGGTCAGCGTCTTGCCCGAACCGTTCTGGCCAAGGACCGCCAGAAAATCGCCGCGGTTCAGTGCCAGTTCGAGTCCTGTCAAAAGCGTGCGGCCCGGAACCGAGATCGACAATTTCTGGCAGGAAAGGGCGGGACCCGGCGCGATCATCGACACAGCGTAGCAGCAAAGCCAACGGGCGGCGCCCCTAATCCGTCAGCCGAATCTCCTCGGCCGTCCTCGGCCCGACGACGACGTCGCGCAGACTTTCAGGAACGATCGCATCAACTTTGGAGACCGCGATGCGCCCGCCCATGATTTCGGCGTATTGCTGTGGGAAAACCGGCGCGCGATCCGGTTCCGCGTACCCGGCAGGAAACAACGGCAGTCCATTCGCAGGGTCGTATTTATCGGTGGCGCCCAATGTGTGCAGGAACTCGTGCGCAATGACCACATTGTTGATTTCGGCGTGACGCCGGCCGGCATATGCGTGGACGATGCCGACCATCCCTTTCTGCAGGCCGAGCGAATTGTCGAGCATGAGCCCGCTCCGCGGCTCGTAGTAACGCACGAAAATGCGCACATCGGGTGGCGGGTCGTCCTGAGCATCGGTCACGCTGCTTGCCCACCAGCGTAACCGAAGGCTCCACCACATGACCCGCGGGATGCTCGGCGCGGAGCCGGGCAGCGGAGGCTGTTCGTCGATCGGCGTGCCGAGTTCGATGCGCACCGGACGATCGACATCGCGGCCGTACCTGCCGGTCTCGCGCGCGATAAACGTCTCGATGCTCTCGAAATCGCCGGGTTCCAGCGAATCGATGTAGCGCTGGCTTGTTTCGCTCCCGTCGCCGTTGAGCGGGTAAATCTTCACCCACAGGCTGTTGTTCCAGTCCGTGCTTCGCGCCTTCGTGAGCCAGGTGCCGAGCGAGACGAACAACAGGATCAGCAGCAGGAATGCAATTCTGATGGCTTTCAGCATGGAACAGTGACAACGTTTCGAGGACGTATCGATTTAGCGCCGGAAGTCGCCCGCAGAACAGTGCAAAGGTCGCAATTCACCGCGACCGGCCGGGAACGCAGGTTATTCTGGATCGGACAGCGGCGGTCTGCGGATCCGGGTCGCCTGTTCGAAGGCGTAGGCGATGTTGATCAGGGTTTTCTCGCTGTATGCCTGGCCGATAAAGGACATTCCCACCGGCAGCCCGGAGATAAAACCTGCAGGGACCGTGATGCTCGCATAACCGGACACGGCCGCGAAAGACGAGCTGCTGACACTGAAATGGTCGCTTAAAATGTAGTCCGTCAGCCACGCAGGGCCGTTCGTCGTTGCGATGAGCGCGTCGAGATCGTGTTCCTCCATGACATGGTCGATGCCGTCTCTCGCGATACGTTTGCTGGTGGCAAACGCTTCGAGATATTCCGGCTCCGTCAGCGGCCCCTTGGTTTGCGCCAGCTCCATGATCTCCTGGCCGAAGAACGGCATAACCGCGTCAGCGTGTTCCTCGTTGAACGCGATGATTTCTTCGAGCGATTTCAGCGGCGCGTTGGACGAGGCAAGGTATCGGTTGAGGTCGGCCTTGAATTCGTACAGCAGCACTTCGTACTCGGCATCGCCCATGCCTTCGGTATCGATTTCGACCGGATCGACGATCTCGGCGCCGTTCTCGCGCAGCACCTCGATGCTGTCGTGCAAGATCGTCTCGATGCGCGGATCGTCTCCGGCGCCGGAGTGGGTGCGCAGAACGCCGATTCTCTTGCCTTGCAAAGAGTCGACAGTGAGGTCCGCCGCATAATCCATTGTCGCATCGTTACGGTCAGCCGCCGCCGGATCCGTCGGGTCTCGAACGGCCATCGCGGTGAGCAACAAAGCCGCGTCGCGAACCGTCCGCGCCATCGGCCCCGCGGTGTCCTGGCTGTGCGCGATCGGAATGATGCCGTCCCGGCTGACGAGGCCCAGCGTCGGCTTGATGCCGACAATGCCGTTGATGCCGGCGGGACAGACGATCGAACCGTCCGTTTCGGTGCCGACGGCGAGCACCGTCAGATTCGCAGCAACCGCGACGGCGGAACCGCTGGAGGAGCCGCAAGGATTGCGCCGCGGGTCGTAGGGATTTCTGGTCTGGCCTCCGATACTGCTCCAGCCGCTCGAGGAATGCGTCGAGCGAAAATTCGCCCATTCGCTCAAGTTGGCTTTGCCGATGATGACTGCGCCGGCCCGGCGCAGTGCCTCGACCAGGAAAGCATCGTCCGGCGGCCGATGGTTTTCGAGTGCCAGCGATCCGGCAGTGGTTGCCATTCTGTCGCCCGTGTCGATATTCCCTTTGAGCACGACGGGGATTCCGTGCAACGGCCCGCGAACGCCGGCTTGCTGCCGCTCCGTATCCAGTGCCGCGGCGATCGCAAGCGCATCCGGATTCAGCTCGATCATCGAGTGCAGGACAGGGCCATCGCGATCGATGGCCTCGATTCGATCGCGATAATACTGGACGAGCTGTCGGGAAGTGACCTCGCCACGTTGCATCGATTCCTGCAACGCCTGGATATCGTACTCACGGAAATCCCGCTGCCCGACTACCGCGCAAGCCGCAAGCAGCAGCATGGCTGCGAGCCATGCCGGTGTCGTCAGACGCTTCACGAAACCCGACCTCCCCCCGTTTATCTCACGATTTATCTCGCAATAAAAAACCCCGCAGCATTTGCCGCGGGGTTAATGACTCTTTTTATTGTTAAAAGAGGTAACTGAACCCGGTAACCAGATACAGACATATATCGTTATTATTATTCGGATCTGGATCTTTTTGTTGTTGTAATTATTGTTCTTCTGGCGTCTAAATCCTGTGTGTATCGAATTTCCGCTTACCGTTCCCAGTTACACTTTCGCTTGGGCATGCAGATAAGAGCAAGAGCTATGCCAAAGGCGGATTATCCAATGTTTTTCAATTGGTTGCGCATACACATGGGAAATCGGGCTGAACTGCTGGCCCTTGTTTGTAAAGTTTATCGACACAAAATCCCGGAGTCGCGTGATTCACTTGCCAAACATAAACTTATAATTTGTTGAATTCGCTTATATTTTTAGATTGGAGCAGGGACATCCTCCGACGCAGGCGGGTTCGGCAGGCAATTCGGTCCGACCTCCCCCGTCGCCGATCCGCGACAGGTCGCGGTATCGCTGCAAGTTGTCAAATTATTCGACAGCCTTGGCTCGCTCGAGCAGGCTGACCAGGCTATAGAAACGTCCGTTCCGGACCACCGCAACGATTTGCAGTGCATCCGCAATGCGTTCCCTGGGATCGCCCGCGACCAGCACCAGGTCCGCGAGCGACCCTGCTGCAATCCGGCCGATCTGACCCTCCACCCCGAGTGCCTCAGCCGCATTTCGGCCCGCTGCCCAGAGCACCTGGTCGCCGCTCAGGCCCGCGGCCCCCAGTGCCCTGAGTTCGGCATGCAGGGCGAGTCCCGCAGGCAGGCCATCCGGCCGGCTGCCGACGACGACTCTCGAGGTGTCTGCAGCGAGATCCGGCAGTGTGGAATAGCGGCGTTCCGGCGCGATCCTCCGGCCAATCAGCTCTGCCTGGCGCGCCTTGAGCAACTGCGACAAGCCCGGGGTCCCGGCATCCGCCAGACCGGAGACCAGGGTGATCGGTCCTCCGGCGAACGCCGTGCCGATATCCCGGTACTGCCTGCCGAGCGGCGAGACCGGCCAGGTCTCCGCGCCGAGGAACAGATCGGCGCCGACGCGAACGCCGATTCGCAGACTTTCGGCCAGGACCGCGACCCCGTGTTGCTGCCAGACTTCCACCCGTTCCCGGTCGCCCGTGAATGAGACGTCGGCCGCAGGCACCGTCACGAGCGCAAGGCGCGCATCGATGTCGTCGTCGGGTTCATAACTGACCGGACGCGAATGCAGCAAGCGCGGCCCCGGGGTGCTTTCGGTCTCCCACAGGTCCGGGTCGAAATCGCGCGACGGTCCCGCCGCCACGAGCGTCGTCACTCCGAATGCCAGCAGTTGCAATCCGGCGGCGGGTTGATCGCTGTCGGGGAGCGACGAATAGATGTCGATGAAGCCGGGAAGAATCGTCGTGTCGCCGACGTCGAGCACCGTTGCATCGTCCCAGGCCCGCCGGGGCACGACCGCGGCGATTTTTCCGCCGTCGATCAACACGTCCAGGTCAGCGCGATAGCCGGCCGTCATGCCGTCGAACAATCGTGCCGCGCGAATGACCAGTCGTTGCTCCGGTGCATCGACAACCGGCAGTTCGTTCGCCACCGGCAGAGCCGGGGGGGGCGGTGGGGGCCGGCCAACGTCGGCCAGGAACGGCACTTCCTCCGCCTTCCAGGCATTCAGGTTGCGGATCCTGATCACGCCATCGGCGGTGTACAGAAAGCGCTGGCGGTCGATCCAGCTCGCGGGCGCCAGGAAGAAATCCTGGTCACTGGCAAGCGACCGTATCACCGGCGGGTCGGACAAAATCACCATCTCGAGTGCATACTGCTGTCCATTACGGCGCAAAAACGTCAGAAGGCTGCCGTCCGGCCGCCACGACGGCGCCGCCAGTCGTTCCCCGGAAACGACGAGATCGACCTCTGCGCTGCCCTGGCGGCGCAGCACCAGGCGCCACTGACCGGCACGGTGGGCAATGTACGCCAGATCTTCTCCGTCCGGTGACCAGGTGGGCGCTGTTTCGTCGCCGCGATGATGAGTCAGGCGCCAGCAGAGACCGGTTGCAAGATCCTGCTCCCACAAATCGAATCCACTGTTGCGCCGTTCCGAAGAGAATACGACGCGCTCGCCGTCCGGATGCCAGGACGCATGCTGGTCGAACCAGGGTCCACTGCTGAGTTTTGCCGACTCGGAACGGGCGACATCGAGCACCCAGAGCTGGCTGCCGAGCGCGGAAGACGTCTGGTAGAGGATCCGCTGGCCATCGGGTGACCATTGCGGACGCAGCGCGGGTTGCAGATTGTCGGCGGCTATCCTGGCCCGGCCACCAGTGGCGTCGAGGATCCAGAGGCTGCCCAGCAGATCCATGACGAGCTGATCGCCGGACGGCGACGCATCCACCGCCAGATTGGTGCCCTCTGAAAGCCTGACCTGTGCCTGTCCGTTCCCTGCCGCCAGCAACAGCAGCAACGCACATCGACCCAGTCCGACGAATCTCCGGCTACCCGGCACGGTCCACCCTGAGCGTCTGCAATTGCCCGTCGTCCGTAACGAAACTGATCTCGATCGGTCGACAGCAGACGTGGCAGTCCTCGATATACGACTGACTGCCAGCGGACAGGTCGAGCACGATGTCGATCGCTTCCCCGCAGAATGGGCACTGTATCTTGCGATCGATGAGTCTTTCGTCCATCAGGGCTGCAGTCGCGTTCCGACCCAGGGCGTGCCGGCGAAATCATGCTCGCCGGTTCGCACGAGATTGCGTTTCCACAGCGCGCGATCGTGGATTCTGTCCGTGCCTTCCGCCCAGAGTTCGATTGCCGCGACCCAAATCCTGATGCCGCCCCAGTGCGACGGCCGTGGAATTGCAGGGGGTGGATCCACAGCGAGAGTTCGGGTATCTCCGTCCAGCACCAGGCCGAGGCTCGCGGCACGTTCCCGCACCTGGGCGATCAGCAGTTCCCGCGAGGCAACCGGTGCGCTCTGGTCACTGCCCCAGGCACCCAACTGACTGCCCCATTCCCGGGTTGCGAAATAGGCATCGCTCTCCGACTCCGGTGAGCGCACGGCGACGCCTTCCACTCGTATTTGCCGACCCAGGCTGTCCCAGTGAAAGACCGCCGCAACCCTGGAACTTTCCGTGATTTCGACGGACTTGCGCGATCGGTAGTTGGTGTAGAAGACCAGGTAACCCGGATCGGGAACGAACTGTTTGCAAAGGACGATCCTTGCCGACGGCTGCTGGTCCGGGCCGACGGTTGCCAACGTCATGGAATTCGCGTTGCGCTGGACGCCATTCGACAACGCCTCTTTGAGCCACGCATCGGCCCAGTGCATCGGGTCTTCGGGCAACTCCACGGGCAGGCGATCGACAGGCCGTACAGTACTCACTGCTGACTCCGGGTGTCAGGAAGAACGACCGCGGCTGCGGTCATCCGCAGAGTAGCAGACCCCCCCGGGCCGTTCATCATCTCGCAAGCGTCGCCGCGCCGGCGAATCCATTCGAGCGTCCGTGCTGTTCTCAGAAATGAACGACCGAGCGGATGCTCTTGCCTGCGTGCATCAGGTCGAAGGCCCTGTTGATGTCCTCGAGCGGCATCGTGTGGGTGATGAACTCGTCGACCTTGATCTGGCCATCCAGGTATTGATCGACCATTCCGGGCAACTGTGAACGGCCCTTGCAGCCGCCGAAAGCCGTGCCGCGCCAGACCCGGCCCGTCACGAGCTGAAAAGGCCGCGTACTGATTTCCTGGCCGGCGCCGGCAACGCCGACGATGACGGATTCGCCCCAGCCCTTGTGGCAGCACTCGAGCGCCGCGCGCATGAGCTTGACGTTGCCCACGCATTCGAACGAGTAGTCGACGCCGCCATGGGTCATTTCGACGATGACTTCCTGGATCGGCGCACTGTGGTCCTTCGGGTTGACCGTGTCGGTGGCGCCCATTTGCGTGGCAAGTTCGAATTTGTCCGGGTTGACGTCGATCGCGATGATGCGGCCGGCTCTCGCGATCGACGCGCCCTGGATGGCACTCAGCCCGACGCCGCCCAGGCCGAATACCGCGACGGTGGCGCCCGGCTCCACTTTGGCCGTGTTCAGTACCGCGCCGATGCCGGTGGTGATGCCGCACCCGAGCAGGCAGACCTTCTCAAGCGGCGCCCTCGCGCTGATTTTCGCGACGGCAATCTCGGGCAATACCGTGTATTCGCTGAAAGTCGAGGTGCCCATATAGTGAAAAATGCGCTCGCCATTTTTCGAAAACCGGGAAGTGCCGTCCGGCATCAGGCCTTTTCCCTGTGTGGCGCGAATGGCCTGGCAGAGATTCGTCTTCCCCGAAGCACAGAACTCGCATTCCCCGCATTCGGGTGTGTAAAGAGGAATGACGTGGTCGCCCGGCTTGACGCTGGTGACGCCGTTCCCCACTTCTTCGACCACCGCACCGCCTTCGTGGCCCAGGATCGCGGGAAACAGCCCTTCCGGATCCTCGCCCGACAGCGTAAACGCGTCCGTGTGACAGACTCCGGTGGCCACATTGCGCAGCAGCACCTCGCCTTTCTTCGGCCCGTCGAGGTCGATCGTTTCGATTTCGAGTGGTTTGCCTGCTTCCCAGGCGACAGCGGCGCGCGTCTTCATGGTCAACCTTCCCGGAGATTCATGGTGGACGGAATGTCGCAGAATGTTCGCACGATTGCCGGAACGGCGGTAGAGGCCGGGCACCCATGCCGCCCGCTGCCCCCATGCCGGTATTCAGCTCCTGTTCAACTATTTAATTAAAACAAGGGCTTGAATTCAGTCGACGTTCATGGTTACGGGGCTACTCTGCGGCCATTCAAGCTGGCTGGGAGACAGTCCATGAAACGCTTCATTTACCTGTTCGTGTTCATGACCGGGGCCTTCATCGCCTACACGCCGGATGTTTTTGCGCATGACATCGGGCGCCGGGTGCTGGTCGTGCATGATGGCTATGTGAGAGGCATTCACCACCCCGTCTGGCCGCACTGGTTGCGTGCACAGCATGACTTTCAGCGCTGGTACCTGCAAAGTCACTACCGGCACCTGCGACATCCCGGCTGGCATCGCCTGTACCAGTTGTATCGGCAGGACGTACAAATTCACCGGCATCATCGCCCGCGCATTCACCACCGCCATCGGCACGGCTGCCGCCACCACTGAGCCGTCGGTCGCCCGGGACTTCAAAGCCCGCTTCGCAACCGCGACGGGGCGGCCGCTTTTTGGTAAAAGGGCGGTGTTTGGGTGCAGTCCAGTGCGGATCGTAGAAAATGGCTACCAGGGAAGATCTTTCTTCGGAAATCACCGGCATGCGAAGAAAGCTCGCGAAGCTGACCGAGGAGGTTGCAAGGAACACCAGAATTCTGCATGTGTCGCAGCAGCGCGAGCTGGACCTCCTGCAGGCGGAGGACCTCACGGCGCTGTTCCACCAGATGCTCGTCGGACTCGCAAGCAGCTATCAGCTGAAGACGGTAACGGTCGTTCTTTGCGATCCGGACCACGACATACGCCATCTGTTGATGGCCGCGGGCACTGAACTCGGCAGTCTGCCTGGCCTCAAGTTGGTGGATTCCCTCTCTGGCCTTGCGCCCCAGTACGTGGCGCTGCGGAAGCCATGGCTCGGTCCCTACCGCAAATCGGATCACGAACTCATTTTTCAGGGCGGCGAAGGGGTGGCGAGCATCGCGCTGTTGCCGCTGACACACAAACGCATGCTGCTCGGGAGCATCAATTTCGGCAGCGCGGATGCAACGCGCTTTACGCCGAAGCATGCCACGGACTTTTTCTCACACCTGGGCGTCATTGCGTCATTCGCCCTCGAGAATGCCGTCAATCGTGCTCGCCTGCTGCGCAGCGGCTTTACGGACGTTCTGACCGGGTGGCATAACCGCCGCTACCTGCAGGTGCGACTGACAGAAGAACTGGCACGTTCCAGGCGTGATCGCGAAACCCTCGTGTGCCTGATGCTGGATCTCGATCACTTCAAGCAGATCAACGACACCTACGGTCATGCCGCAGGCGATGACGTGCTGCGGGAACTGTCACATCGTATCGAGTCGCAGGTGCGTGCCAGCGACGTGGCGGCGCGATATGGGGGTGAAGAGTTCGTACTCCTGCTACCGCATACCGATGTCGAATCCGGAGCGCGCCTGGCGGAGCGCATTCGCCTCGCCGTGCGCGAAAGTCCGGTGGCATTCGGCGAGGGACAGGGCGTCACCGTGACCTCGTCGATCGGTATTGCCAGCGTCACGCCGGGGTCCGAGGACACCGACCTGAAAATTCTGGGCGAGAGCCTGCTCGCGCGGGCCGACGTGGCGCTGTACCGCGCGAAGTCCTCCGGGCGCGACCGGGTTGCAATCGGCTCGCAGCAGTAAATTTAAGGCGGCTGGGTGGCGCGGCGTGTGCGGCTCATCAGAAACAGGAACAACGGTACGCCAAGCGCTGCGGTCAGTGCGCCGACCGGCAACTGGCGCGGCGCAATGATGGTTCTCGCAAGCGTATCTGCGACCACCAGCAAACTGCCGCCGGCGAGCGCTGAAGCCGGCAATACGATGCGATGGTCGCTGCCGGCGAGCAGTCGAATCAGATGCGGAACGACGAGCCCGATAAATCCGATCACGCCGACGGTCGTGACGGAAATAGCGACCGCAACGGCAGTCACCGCGAAAATAATGAGACGAAAGCTGAAGACCGGCAGCCCGACGATGGCGGCCTGCAGTTCTCCTCGTGCAAGCACGTTCAGGTGTCGAGCCGCGAGTATCCCGGCAATCGTAATGCTCGCCAGCAGCCACAGGCTGCGCGCGGGTGTATAAGCGAAACTGAGATCGCCCATCAACCAGAACAGCATGCCGCGAAGATTCTGCTCCGGCGTCAAGGCCAGCAACAGGGTTGTCGCTGCACTGAATCCGGCAGCCAGCACCACGCCTGTCAGCAACAGCCGGGCGGGCGTCCAGCTGCCGGTGCCCTGAGCCAGCGAAAACACCAGGAGCGTTGCGGCCATGGCTCCGGCGAACGCCGCCAGATCCACCAGTCCGCTGCCCCAGCCCAGCAGCATGGCGAGCAATGCGGCGACTGCGGCGCCGCCGGACGTCCCCAGTATGTAAGGTTCGGCCAGCGGGTTCCGCAACAGCACCTGCATGAGGACGCCCGCGACTGCGAGCAGGCCGCCGACACCGAATGCGGTCAAGGCGCGCGGCAAACGAAGATTCCACACGAGATTCTGAATATTCTCCGGCGCGGCACCGGTCAGGGTTTGCCACGTTGCGGCGAAGCCGGGGTTGGCGCTACCCGTTGCCAGTGCCGCGGTAATTGCACAGAACGAAACAGCGACCAGTCCCGCGATGAGCAACATTGGATGCCGCACGATCAATACCCTGGCTCCCGACCTTGACGATGCGTCCGTATCATAACCTGACCGGTGTCTTGGACAGACCGCCTGAATCAGGGACAATGAATCGACCACTATGAGCAGTGACCATATCGATTCCGAAGGCTATCGCGCGAACGTCGGCATCATCCTCGCAAATGCTGAAGGCAAGCTGCTGCTTGCCGGCCGGATCGGCAGCAAAGGCTGGCAATTTCCCCAAGGCGGTGTGTTGATCGGAGAAAGCCCCGAGGAAGCCATGTATCGCGAACTGCATGAAGAGGTCGGTCTGTCTTTACTCGATGTGCAATTGCTCGGTTCGACGCGCGGCTGGTTGCGATATCGACTGCCCGACAAGTATGTGCGTCGCGGCAAAAAACCGTTATGCATCGGGCAGAAGCAACGCTGGTTCATGCTCAAACTGCTCGGCGCCGACGAGCGGGTACGCTTCGATCGCTGCGATAGTCCGGAATTCGACCGGTGGCGGTGGGTCGACTTCTGGAAGCCGGTCAACGAAGTGATTTATTTCAAGCGCCGCGTCTATGCGCGTGCCTTGTACGAACTGGGCCCGCACGTCTATCCGGCTGGCCTGCCGCCGCAGCCGAAGTGGTGGCCGAAGCGTTGGCGTGCCGTGTTCGACAGGGATCTCGCCCGCATGGCGGCCGCGGGCGACGAGACCTGCTAGGCGGCATGAACGAAATCCCGGCTCGCTGCCCACCCCACGCCGAGGTGATGGAGGCCAGTGCAGCTAAGCGGGTTTAAGGACGGCCAGCAGCACGATGGCGAGCAGCAATGCCGCGGGTATTTCGTTGAACCAGCGCAGGCCCTTCGTGGTTTGCGGTGTCGGTCTTTTGGCCAGCGCGCGCATCCATCTCTGACAGCTCACATGGTAGATGACGAGGCCGGCGACCAGGCCGAGCTTCACCTGAAGCCAGGTCTGACCGAGGAGGTCGGGACGCAGCCAGAGCATCGCCAGGCCAAAAATCGCCGTTGCAACAGCGCCGATCGTCATGATGCCGAACAGCCTCCTTTCCATGACGGAGAAGCGCTCGCGACTTGCTGCATCTGCCGCTGCAGCGTGATAGATAAACAACCGCGGCAGGTAAAAAAGCCCGGCAAACCAGGTCACCATGAAGGCAATGTGCAATCCTTTGAGCGAGAGATAAAAGCCGGGCAGCATGGTTGTCCCTGTGAATCCCGAGCGCCAGTTTGCCGCATGCCCGGAGCCTTAGCCACTTGAATTCACAAGCGATTGCGGGCCGCGGCGGGAAAATCTCGAGTCTGCGCGTGGAAATCCCCGAATTCGTCACCAATTCCGTGATCTGCCGCACTTCTGTTTGCTATGGCCACCGCGTAACATAATTCAATCGGAAATTTCAGAGATGCGGATCAGGTGGCCAACAAAGCAAGCACGCATTTGCACGGCGGCAGGCACTGGGCACTGAAAATCGCAATTGTTGTTGCTGTCCTCATTGTCGGATACCTGACCTTCGAATACGGGCGTATCCAGGCCGGCTATAACGTCGTCGATGCCGCGGCCGGGCGCGAGGCTTACGACGATCGCCTGGAGGAGCGCGACAAACAGATTGCATCACTGAAAGAAAGGATTGCGCTCCTGGAAACGGACCGCGATATCAACCGCGAAAGCTACAAGGTGGTCGAAGAGGGATTGAGTCGACTGCAGGCCAAGATTCAGGAACAGCGTGAAGCGATAGCATTTTACCGCGGCATCATTTCACCCGCGGACGGAGGCACGGGACTTCGCGTGCAGGATCTGAAAGTCAGCAAGGGAAAAGACGATCGTGAGTACCATGTCAGCCTGGTACTGGTACAGGTCATGCAGCACGATCGAAATGTCAAAGGCGATGTCGCATTCAGTCTGGAAGGCGCGCAGGATGGAGCAACGGCGACGTATACTTTGGAACAACTGGTGCCGGAAGACCAGGACAGCGATTGGCCGTTCTCCTTTCGGTATTTCCAGACCTTTGAGCGCGAGCTGGTATTGCCGGACGGGTTCACACCCGAGAAGGTCAACATCGAGGTTCGTTCCAGGACGAAATCAATCGCGAGCGTCGAACAGAGTTTTTTATGGCAAGCCCAGGGATAATTCACCAGGCAGGCGTGTGGGGCGTTTTCATTGGTCGCGCTGCGGGTTTCAGCAACCGAGCAGAATAAATCAGGGAGCAAGCTGATGTTTGGGCGAAAATCACAGATGGAGAGCCGCATCGACACGCTGGTCGGCCCGAATTCGAAGGTACACGGCGATCTCGCTTTCTCCGGGCGCTGCCACGTCGACGGAATTGTGAAAGGCAGTGTCAGTGCGGATCCTGACAGTCATTCAGCACTCAGTATCGCAGAGGATGGAAGCGTCGAAGGAGGCGTCATGGTTCCGCACGTTATCCTGTACGGCCTTGTGCGCGGCGATGTAATCGCCAGCCAACGCGTGGAACTTGGCCCGACAGCGCGGGTCATTGGTAATGTGTATTACAATCTGATAGAGATGGCGATCGGCGCCGAAATCAACGGTAAGCTGGTGCACAAGCCCGGCGGTCAAATGCCGCATTTGGAACAGACGAATCGCATGTCCGCGGGCGACACGGTCCGCGGCGAGACCACCGAGACCAGGCACCTGGAAACATCGGCGGACAATTCGGCTAATCCCCGACCCGCAATTGCAGTAAAATGAAGGTGAGTCCCGAAATGCAAACTGACACTCCGACCACACCGACTATCGGTTCCGCGGCGGCGCCTCCCCCCGTGATCTTTACCGATGCGGCGGCGAAAAAAGTCAACGAACTGATCCAGGACGAGGACAACCCGGCGTTGAAGTTGCGCGTATTCGTATCCGGTGGCGGTTGCTCCGGTTTTCAGTACGGATTCACATTTGACGAAAAAATCGAAGAGGGTGACAGCCGCGTCGAGAACCAGGGCGTAACCCTCGTCATCGACCCCATGAGTGTGCAGTACCTGATGGGTGCGGAAATCGACTACAAGGAAGACCTGCAAGGCGCCCAGTTCGTGATCCGGAATCCGAACGCAAGCACGACCTGCGGATGCGGCTCGTCGTTTAACGTATAATATCGCGGGACGGGCCCTCTCCTCGTTCAAAGGCCAGACCGATCAGTACTGCTCCCGCAGGTTATCCATCTCAGGAGTTTGTGCGTGCAAGCGCACAGGAAGTTATCGCCGCCGTCGATCTGGGATCCAACAGTTTTCACATGGTTGTCGGCGAATTGCGGCACGGGCAACTGACGATTATCGATCGGCTGAAAGAAACGGTCCGGCTTTCTGAACGCCTCAAGGACGATGGCGACCTCAACAAAGCGGCAAGGAAGAGGGCGCTGCAATGTCTGTCGCGCTTCGGCGAAAGACTGCGCGACATGCGGGCGTCGAGCGTGCGGGCGGCCGGCACCAGCACACTCCGGCGCGCGCGCGACAGTCAATCCTTCCGCAAGGAAGCTGAAAAAGCGCTTGGACACCCGATCGAGGTTGTTTCGGGCATCGAGGAAGCACGACTCATCTACAGCGGCGTTTCCCACAGTCTGCCGCCGGTCGATGGCCTGCGGCTCGTCATGGACATCGGGGGCGGCAGTACGGAGCTGATTCTCGGGCAAAGAGCAACTCCGAAAACACTCGAAAGCCTGCACCTGGGCTGCGTCTCGATGACCGAGAAGTACTTCCCGAAAGGCAGCATCAGCCGCCGCAGGTTCGAAAAGGCGCGACTGGCCGCGCGCCTCGAAATTATCCCCGTAAAGGCATTCTTCCCGGAATTACCGGAGCTTGAGGCGATCGGCACGTCCGGAACGATTCTCGCGACCGCGACCGTTGCCAGGGAACTCCGTATCGTCGAGTCCAACGACCTCACGCCGGTCGCCGTCGAACAGCTGATCGAGCGGGTGCTGCAGTTCGACGATACCGCCAGTTTGACGTTGCCCGGGCTGACGCCTTCGCGTGCTGAAGTGTGGCCCGGCGGCCTGGCCGTGCTCGCCGAGTTGCTCGGGGTCTTGCGCGTAGAACGGCTGCGCATATCGGACGGCGCTCTCCGCGAGGGACTCTTGTACGATCAACTGGGTCGGTTGCAGCACGAGGATGCGCGGATTCGAAGCGTGGAAGCCATGGCCCGCCGTTACTCCGTCGACCAGGCGCAGGCCGCGCGCGTTGCGTCCACCGCACGAAACCTGTTGATGCAATGCGCCAGACGGTGGAAGCTCGAATCGCACCTGGCGGGCCAGATGCTCGACTGGGCGGCGGCGCTGCATGAAATCGGCCTCGACATTTCGCATGACGGATTTCAGCGCCACGGCGCCTATATCGCCGAGAATGCCGATCTTCCGGGATTTCCGCGGACCGAGCAGCTGGTTCTTGCCTTCCTGATCGCAAGCCAGAGGCGCGAGTTGAGTTCGCTGCGCCTGCGGAAACTCCCGGCTGCGTGGCGCGAACCGGCGCTGCGTCTGGCGCTTTTATTGCGGCTGGCGGTGTTGTTGAATCGAAGCCGCAGCACGACTGAACTGCCGCACGTCACGCTGAAAGTCGGCAAGAATTATCTCAAGCTGGTGTTTACCGAGGGTTGGGTGCAGGAAAACCCTCTGACAGCCGCGGACCTGAGACGCGATCGCAGTTACATTCGCAGGGCCGGGTTCAGGCTCCGTTTCGACTAGGGAGCCTCTCCACAAGTCGTGGACGGCGTCTTTTCGTCCAGACTTGTGCAGAGGGCTCCCCAGGCGTCGTTTCCGCGCCTCAACTCGGACTCGCCAGTTCCGCGAGCAGCGTCTGCTGGGCCGAAATTGCGACGCCTGTCCCGGGCCGCAGTCTTTCGTATGCGCCGTCGCCGTGCAACGCCCATGCCTTGCAGTTGTCGGCGAGGAAAAGATCCAGATCCTCCTTGAGGCGTTCTTTCAAGGGACGCTGCCGAACGGGAAAACAGATTTCCGTGCGGCGGAAGAAATTGCGCTCCATCCAGTCCGCGCTGGAGCAAAAATATTCTTCGTCGCCGCCGTTGTAAAAATAGTAGACCCGTGAGTGCTCCAGAAAGCGCCCGACGATCGATCTTATGCGGATGTTTTCCGACAGGCCCTTGACCCCGGGCCGCAACGAGCACATTCCGCGCACGATCAGGTCGATTCTGACTCCCGCCGACGATGCCCGGTAGAGAACATCGATAATCTGCGGTTCGATCAGCGCGTTCACCATCGCAATAATGTGCGCCTTCTTGCCGTTTCTGGCGTGTTCGATCTCGCGCTCGATGCGCTGGACCAGGGCATCAAACAACATGAAGGGAGCCGTCCAGATTCTGTGCAGATCCGTGACGGCGGTCAGGCTGGTCAACTGCATGAAGATCTTGTGCACGTCTTCGCCCAGTTGCCGGCTGCTGCTCATGAAACCGTAGTCGGTATACAGGCGGGCGGTGCCCGGATGGTAATTGCCGGTGCCGAGGTGCACGTAGCGGATCAGTTTGCCGTGCTCGCGGCGGACGACCATGGCCATCTTGGCGTGTGTCTTGTAACCGACGAGGCCGTAAACCACGTGAGCCCCCGCTTCCTGCAGCCGGTTTGCGAGCGAAATGTTGGCGGCTTCGTCAAATCTCGCCATCAACTCGACCACGACGGTGACTTCCTTTCCGGAACGCGCGGCGCTGACGAGATGGTCGACGAACGGCGATGCCGCGCCGGTTCGGTAGAGCGTTTGCTTAATTGCAAGAACGTCCGGGTCCATTGCCGCGGTAGCAATGAACTCGACGACAGGTGCGATTGACTGGTAAGGATGATGCAAGAGCACGTTCCGCTTGCGCAAAACGGAGAATATGTCCTTATCGGATTGCAGGGCGGGCGGAAGTCCCGGCGTGAACGGCGGATAGCATAGATCGGGCCGCTGCGCCATGTCACAAATTGCCGCCAGCCGATTGAGATTCACCGGACCATCGACGGCAAACAGATCGTCCGCACCCAGAGCAAAGTGATCGAGCAGGAAGTCGCAGAGATCCTGTGGACAATCATGGCTGACTTCCAGTCGTACTGCAGCGCCATAACGGCTGGCAGCCAGCTGCCCCTGTAATGTGCCGATCAGATCGTCGACTTCCTCGTCGTCGACATACAGGTTGCTGTTGCGCGTGACCCTGAACTGATAACAGCCCTCCACCTGGAGTCCTGGAAACAACTGGTCGACGTGCGCATGGATGATCGACGAGAGGAACAGGTAGCTTTCGCCATCGTGCTTACGCCACTGCTCGGGCAGTTTGATAATTCTCGGTAACGAACGCGGGGCTTGCACCACTGCACGGTGGCGGCTCCTGCCAAACGCGTCCTTGCCCTTCAGGCGAACAATGAAGTTGAGGCTCTTGTTCAGCATCCGCGGAAACGGGCGCGAGGGATCGAGAGTCAGGGGTGTCAGGACAGGAACCACTTCCTGCGCAAAGTATTCGGAGAGCCACTTCTTCTGTTTGGCGGTCCAGTCGTCACGTTGCAGGAACCGGATGCCTTCCCGTTCGAGGCCGGGCAGGATCGTGGCGTTGAGCAGACGGTACTGCTGCTGAACGAGATGCAAGGAACGCTTGCGGATTTCCTCCATCAGTTGCTGCGGCGTCAGTTTGTCGGGTCCGGGCGCCGGAGCGCCGATTTCGAGCCGCTGCTTCAGTGCGGCAACACGGATTTCGAAAAACTCGTCCAGGTTGGTGGAGGAGATACACAGGAAACGCAGACGTTCTAGCAGCGGAATGCCCGGATCGCAGGCCTCCGCAAGCACGCGCGCGTTGAACTCGAGCAGGCTCAGTTCCCGATTGATATACGGGTCGATGGTTGGCGGCGCTGAAGCGTCCACGGTAGTCGTCTGGGTGCAGCCGGGTCGTCAGTATATCAATGCCCCCGTCCGGAAATGACGATCAATGCTCAATTCCCGATCGGAACGGAAGGCGCGTCAGGCAGGCGCGGCCGGGTAGACTCCGCCCAGGATCGTGAAGCCGGCGGCGCCCGTGACCGTCGGCAGGTTACCGGGTTGACGGTCCAGGCAGCGCTTTGCGAGCCACGCGAACGTGGCCGCTTCGACCCAGTCCGGGTCCAGGCCGACTGTTGCCGTCGATTCGATGCGGATCGGCGCGAGTGCGTCCTGCAGGCGTCGCATCAGGCCGTGGTTGTGAACACCGCCGCCGCATACCAGCACGCGACTCGTCGACGGCGCATGCTGCCTGACGGCGGATGCGACGGAACGGACCGTGAGCTCTGCCAGGCTCGCCTGGATATCTTCGGGGGCCGGACGGTCGCTTTCGAAGAGTCGCGACGTCGCGTCCTGCAGCCATTTCAGGTTGAAGTATTCGAAGCCGGTGCTTTTCGGTGGTGGGGACGCGAAATACGGGTCTTCGAGCAACCTGTCGAGCAACGTGGGAACCGCGCGGCCGCTGTCCGCCCACGCGCCGCCGTCATCGAAGCTCTCATTTTTTTGCAACTGTATCCAGGCATCGAGCAAGGTATTCCCCGGACCCGTATCGAATCCATGAACGGCACCGCTGGCCGCGGGCAGGATCGTGATATTGGCCATGCCGCCGATATTCAGCACCACCCGGTCCTCGCGCCGATTCGACCAGAGCCACTTATGAAACGCAGCGGTGAGCGGGGCGCCCTCTCCGCCGAACGCGAGATCGCGGCGGCGAAAATCGGCGACGGTGGTGATGGCCGTGCCGGCGGCGATGAGATTCGGATCGCCGATCTGCATCGTGAATGGCCGCAAGGATCGCGGTTGATGGCGAATGGTCTGGCCGTGACTCCCGATCGCGCGTATGCGGCTCTTGTCGACCTGGCTGTCGGCGATCAGTTGTTCCGTCGCCCGCATGAAGCACTCGCCGACCCAGTTGTCCAGGCGGCCGAGGGTATCGATCGTGCAGGTTTCCGGGTTACGGCTCGCGGCCAGCAGTTCGCGTCTCAGGTCAGTCGGGTAGGGGGTTTTTAACGTTGCCTTGACGACGCAACTTCGGTTTTTGATCTCGAACAGGCCGGCGTCGATGCCGTCCATGCTCGTGCCGGACATAAGGCCGATATAAAGAGACTTCATTCAATCGGATGCCATTGCAACCTGCGTTCTCTTGTACTGCTGTAATTCCTGCAGTATCGGCTCGGCTTTCGCCAGAAAATCGGCGCGATATTCTTCCTTGATCGGATCGGCCTGCGGCAACTTCACGGTGCGGGGGTTCCTGTGGACACCGTTCAAACGATACTCGTAATGCAGATGCGATGCCGTCGCAAGCCCTGTATGACCCACATAGCCGATGGTGTCGCCTTGCTTCACGCGATCGTTGATGCCGACCGAACCAGCGAACTTCGACATGTGTGCATACAAGGTCGAAATGTTGCCACCGTGCTGAAGGATCACGCAGTTGCCATAGCCGCCCTTGCGGCCGCGGAAGATGACCTTGCCGTCGCCCGCAGCCTTGATGGGCGTCCCGCTCGGTGCTGCGTAGTCGACGCCCTGGTGCGCCCTGATGGTATTAAGAATGGGATGCCGCCGATGCGGATTGAATGCGGAACTGATACGCGTGAAATCCACCGGCGCGCGGATGAATGCCTTGCGCAGGCTGCGGCCGTCCGGCGTGAAATAATCCGCTCGGCCGTCACTGTCGGCATAGCGCACGGCCTTGAAAGTTCTGCCATTGTTATTGAACTCTGCGGCGATGATATCGCCGGAGGTTACGAATTTGCCGTCCTGGAAAATCTCCTCGTACAGGATGTAATAATCGTCGCCCTTGCGGATGTCGAGAACGAAGTCCACGTCCCAGGCAAAAATGGCGGCAAGTTGCATGATGAGTTTGTCGGACATACCTGCTGCGACAGCGCTTTCGAACAGCGAGGTCTCAATGCGCCCGTAGGCGAGCCGCTTCTGGAAATCGACGGGCCGCTTGATGATCTCGGCTGTGTAGCCCGACTCGCCTCTTGATATCCGCAGCGAATTGGTCAGGTCGAGATTGCGATACAGGCTGACGAGCTGTCCGCCGTCATGCTCGATCCGCAACTCATCTCCGGGTCGCAGCAGGCGCAGGTATTCGCCGGCCTCCGGCAGCTTGACGATCGCGGCAAGATTGCGGAGGTCGAGGTGATTCTTGCGAAAAAGTCGATCGAGAGTATCGCCGGAACGGATTTTGAGTTGCAGGGATGCGTATTCCGGTACCGCCTGCATCACCGGCATGCGGCGGGCCGTTTTCGCAGGTTCGATCGGCGCCAGTGTCTCGTACAGCGAAGAGAGCGCGGTGTCCGTCTCGATCACGGCGTCGCTCAGGTCACGGTCGAGCCGCGGCGGAGAGGCGTTGGTCGTGCCCCTGAACAACAGTAGCAGGGCGAGACCGAGCAGCGGCAATCCGAGGCCCACAGCAAACCATTGAAGACCTTTGGTTTTCCGGATCCTTGCAGGAGTGGTCGGCTTGTAATCTTGTAAGAGTGGACTCACCGGGCGATGCAAGTTCGTGTCCCCCTGACACTGGATGGCGTTACTCTACAGCGAGCTGTGCGGTACGTCAAAGAAAGCGGTTATAACTCATGACGTTAACCTGTTTTTGTAATTGATACCGTGAACAGTGCTACAGTTTCGCAGCTTGGGCCTTGGTCGCAGGTCGACGCGAGAAGATGATTGCAATCACAGAACAACTGAAAGAACTGGGGCGCGGTACCGAAGAGATCCTGCCCGAAGACGGGCTACTGCAGAAACTCGAGTCCGGGAAAAAGCTTGTCGTCAAAGCGGGTTTCGACCCGACCGCGCCGGACCTGCATGTGGGTCACACGGTGTTGATCAACAAGATGCGCCAGTTCCAGCAATTCGGCCACGAGGTCGTTTTTCTGATCGGCGATTTTACCGGCATGATCGGCGATCCCTCCGGCAGGAACGCAACCCGGCCGCCGCTCAGCAAAGAGGAAATCGCCGCCAACGCAAGGACGTATGAGGCGCAGATATTCAAGATACTCGACCCACAGCACACCCGGGTCGAGTTCAATTCCACCTGGATGTCGAAAATCGACGCCGCCGGCCTAATCCGCATTGCCGCACTGCACACGGTGGCGCGCATGCTCGAGCGGGAAGACTTCAATAAGCGTTACAAGGGCGGGCAGCCGATCGCAATCCATGAATTGCTGTATCCCCTTGTGCAGGGCTACGATTCGGTGGCCCTCAAAGCGGACGTGGAACTGGGCGGCACGGATCAGAAATTCAATCTCCTCGTGGGCCGGCAACTCCAGCAGCACTTCGGGCAGGACCCGCAGGTCGTGATCACGACGCCACTGCTCGAGGGGCTCGACGGCGTGCAAAAGATGTCCAAATCGCTGGGTAATTACATCGGGATCACCGAACCGGCCGGCGAGATGTTCGGTAAGATCATGTCGATCTCCGACGACCTGATGTGGACCTGGTTCGAAGTCTTGAGTTTCCGGCCGCTCGGCGAGATCACGGCCCTGAAAAAGGCTGCCGGGAACGGGAAAAACCCGAGAGACATCAAGTTCGAACTGGCGGAGGAAATCGTGGCTCGATTCCACAGCCGGTCCGCCGCAACCCGCGAAAAAGAAGAGTTCATCTCGCGCTTCCGGGAGGGTGCCGCCCCGGCGGAGATCGAGGAAGTCTCGATTACGAGCAGGGACGGCGGCATGGGCATCGCGCACATCCTGAAGGAAGCCGGGCTGGTGAGCAGCACCTCCGAGGCGCTGCGTATGATTCGCCAGGGCGCGGTGCGCATCGACGGAGAGCGGGTCGAAGACCGCAGCCGGGAAGTCAGTGCCGGCTCAAGCCACGTGTATCAGGTCGGCAAGCGAAAATTCGCCAAAATCCACCTCACCTGAGCCGCGGCGCCCCTTAATCTGCGTCTCGAAATAAGTGGTTGACCCATGGCCAGCGGCCGCTATAATGCCCCGCTCGCCGGAGGAACGGTGTCCTTCGGCCCGACCCCCAAACCAGATCGAACAGGCGCCCGAATTCAGCCTGAGGGCTGTCAATTGGCACCTGTTCGCCTGTATAATTGCGGGTCCGCTCTTTAACAATTCAATCAGATAATTTGTGTGGGTGCTCGCGTTGGAGTTTGCCTTGAAGGCAAAATCAAACGTGAGAACCAAATACTTCAATTCTTGGTAATTTTGGGGATCGCGTTCGGAAGTATAAAGCTCAAAGCTTTAAACTGAAGAGTTTGATCCTGGCTCAGATTGAACGCTGGCGGCATGCCTAACACATGCAAGTCGAACGGTAACGCGAAGAGCTTGCTCTTTGGCGACGAGTGGCGGACGGGTGAGTAATACTTAGGAATCTGCCCAATAGTGGGGGACAACTCGGGGAAACCCGAGCTAATACCGCATACGCCCCCTGGTTTATTTCCAGAGGGGAAAGCGGAGGACTCTTCGGAGCTTCGCGCTATTGGATGAGCCTAAGTCGGATTAGCTTGTTGGTAGGGTAAAGGCCTACCAAGGCGACGATCCGTAGCTGGTCTGAGAGGACGATCAGCCACACTGGGACTGAGACACGGCCCAGACTCCTACGGGAGGCAGCAGTGGGGAATATTGGACAATGG
>JBOHZD010000128.1:0-4709 GCA_050738315.1 Woeseiaceae bacterium | reverse complement strand
ACTCCTGCAGCTTTGGCGCCCGGCGTGCCGGTCTCGGGGAGAATGGTTTCGGCAACCTCATCGAGGAATGCAACGTTGTCCGAGGAAAACGCGGCACCGTCGGGCGGTGTCTCCTGTCTGCATCCGGCAAGCATCGCGCTCTGGCCGACGAGCGCCACGCCGCCGAACAGGGCGCTGACGCGCAGGATCGCTTCGCGGCGCGTAATCAGTTGACGATGATCATTATCGGATGACATTGACTTGCTCCTGAATCGACGGCGTCAGAGATTGCGCCGTTTCAGTTCCTTCACCGCATGGTCCGCCGCGCGTGCGGTCAGCGCCATGTACGTGAGCGAAGGATTCTGGCACGCCGACGACGTCATGCACGAGCCGTCGGTGACGAAAACGTTGGGGGCATCCCAGACCTGGTTCCAGCCGTTCAATACCGACGTCTTCGGGTCGCGGCCCATGCGTGCCGTGCCCATCTCGTGGATGCCCCTGCCGGGAAAGCAACCTCCATCGTAGGCTTCTACGTCGCGTGCCCCCGCCGCTTCCAGCGTCTCGGCCATGTCGTTCATCATGTCGATGCGCATCAGGCGCTCGTTTTCGCCCGTCGCGCAATCGATCTCGAGCACGGGAAGTCCCCACTTGTCCGTCCTCGTCTCGTCGATTCCGACCCTGTTCTCATGGGCCGGCAGCATTTCACCGAAAGCCGTCGCGCCGATCCGCCATTCCCCGGGTTCCGCCATCGCGTCCTTGAAGTCCCCTCCGACGCCCAGTTCGGCAACGGCGCGCCTCCAGTCACTGCGGCTTGCCGAGCCCTGGTATCCGAAGCCGCGCAGGTATTCGCGTTTGTCTCCGAACAAATTCCGGTAACGGGGAATGTAAAAGCCGGTGGGCCGCCGTCCGTAATAGTACCGGCTATCGAGCGAGGAGTCCGAGAGCGCTCCCGAGGCACCGAGTTCGAAATGGTGGTCCATGAGGTTGTGACCGAGTTCGCCCGAGCTGCTGCCCAGACCGCCGGGCCACACATCGGTTGCCGAACGCATCAATATCCACGCCGAATTGAGCGTTGACGCGCAAAGGAAGATCAGCGGTGCCTGGTATTCCGTGCTTTTCTCCGTGACTGCGTCGAGCACTCGCACACCCGTCGCTCGCTGTCGATCACGGTCGTACAGGATTTCGCTCACGATGGCAAAGGGCTTCAACGTCAGCCGCTGCGTCGCCATTGCCGCAGGCAGGGTCGACGACTGGGTGCTGAAGTAAGCTCCATACGGACAACCCAGCCAGCAGGCGTTGCGATACTGGCACGGCGCACGTCCAGGCAGCGCCTGTGTGAGATTGGCCGTGCGGCCCGGGATGATCCGGCGTCGGCCGTCAAAAAACCCGCGAAGCCTCCCTGCGACGAGTTCCTCGCCGCAATTCAGGGGCATCGCGGGCTGGAACTCGCCGTCCGGAAGCTGCGGCATCTCCTCATGCGAGCCCGAGATCCCGGCATGCCGCTCGACATGGTCATACCAGGGCGCGAGGTCCGCGTAACGGATCGGCCAATCGACGGCGATGCCGTCGCGCGCATTCGCTTCGAAGTCGTAATCGCTCCAGCGGTAGCTCTGCCGACCCCACATCAACGAGCGCCCTCCGACCTGGTAACCGCGGAACCAGTCGAAGCGCTTGATTTCCGTGTAAGGGGAATCTTCGTCCGATGCCCACCAGTCGAGGTTCATCTCATTCAAGGGGTAGTCGCGCTTCAGAACCGGGTAGGCCTTCTCCATCGCCCGGGTGCGGCCTCCACGATGGGGATACTCCCAGGGCCCCTTCCGTGCATTGACGTAGTCCTTGATGTGCTCGACGTTCTCGCCGCGCTCGAGCAGCAGCACTCGAAGCCCCTTCTCGGTGAGTTCTTTCGCAGCCCAGCCCCCCGAGATTCCGGATCCAACGACAATTGCATCGAACTCTTCAACAGGCACGACATCGACCTCACGCTTCAGGAGAATGAACGGAAGTCGGATGATACGGGTATGCAAACGGGTTGTGCACCGGAAAAGGTGCGGTCCGCGCCATGCACAGGCGCGATTGGTCACTAAAAATCGAGCTTGATCAAACCCTTACCGCCATATATTGCAAACAGGGGTCCACTTCCCCGGGAGCGCAGTCTTATGTCGATGAGAAGGCAGCGTTGATTCCAAGGGGGAACTTCCAATGAACTGTTCAGATGAGCGAGTCCGTGTGTGCGGTCCGGCGTGGCGCTCCGTGGCTGCGTCTATTGCTTGCGCGATGTTGATGCATTCGCAATGGGTGGCGGCACAGGAAGCCGACGAGGACGTCGAGGAGATCGTGGTGACGGGCACCGCCGGCGGCGCCGAGATCCTGAAATTCGACGCGAGCTTCGCGATCACGACGATGAGCGACGAGGACATCACGAAGTACTCGCCGCAGAGCACCGCGGACCTGCTGAAGCTGGTGCCCGGCGTGTGGTCCGAAAGCTCGGGCGGCGTGGCCGGCGCGAACGTCATGGTGCGCGGCTTCCCGGGCGGCGGCGACGCGCCGTACCTCACGGTCCAAGTGAACGGCGCGCCGATCTATCCGCCCCCGTCGCTGGCCTTCATGGAGAACACGACGCTGTTCCGCATCGACGAGACCGTGCTCCGGGTAGAAGCGTTGCGCGGCGGCCCGAACCCGGTGTTCTCGAACGGCCAGCCCGGCCTCACCACGAACTTCATCCTGCGCGAGGGCAGCGAGGAGACGGAAGGGCTGGTCAAGTACACGACTTCGGACTATGAACTCCGGCGTTTCGACGGGTACGTGAGCGGCCCGATTGCCGACGACTTCTATTACATGATCGGCGGCTACATCACGAGCTCCCCGGGGCTCAGGGACGCCGGCTACAACTCCGACGAAGGCAACCAGTTCACGATCAATCTCACCCGGGAGCTCGACAACGGCACGATCAACGTCTTCCACCGGCAGACGGATGATTACGGCCAGTGGTACCTGCCGGTGGCGCTCAACGTGCCGGGCGTGGACGCCGGCTACAACCAGCTGGGTACCCTGAACCGGCAGCGCCAGATCATGACGAACAACGCCAGCGATGCCTTCCCGAACGGCGGTGATTCGGCGCATCCCAACCCGACGATCAAGACGCTCGACCTTGCCGAGGGCCGCGGCTGGAAGGGCGGGATGACGGGCGGCTCTGTCGCGTTGGACATTGCCGACGACTGGCAGCTCACCGACCGCTTCAGCTACACGAAAGGCGATGCCGACACGATCGGCCTCGTTCCGGACGGTAGCGCCGTGCAGGTGGGCGCGCTGCTGGCCGATCCGGCTGCCGATGCGCGCGCCGTGGTCGTCGGCCCGATCACGGGCTCCGTATCGGGACGCGCGATCGGCGTGGACGAATTCATCCAGGCGTTCGGTGCCTGGGAGGTGCGCAAGGACCTCGAAGCGTTCACGAACGACATCAGCCTGTCCAGGGCCTTTGATCGGGGGACGGCGACGTTCGGCTTCTACACGTCCAATGCATCGAGCGACGACCTCTGGTCGCTGGGTAACGTCAAATACGAGGTCGTGCAGCAAGGAGGCGAGGTCATCACCGGCATCGAGTGCAACGATCCAGCCATCGACAGCTGCAACAACAACAACTTCGACATCGACGGGAGCGGCGACGCCACGACCAACGCGTTGTACGCGGCCACGACGTTCGACATCAGCGACGCGTTGCGGGCCGATGTCGGCGTTCGCTACGAGAATTACCAGATGGACTACACGGTCGACGACGGCAGGGATCGCGACGTCGATTTCGGCGCATCGACCGACGAGTCGGTGCTCTCATGGACGGCGGCCCTCAATTACCTGCTGAACGACTCGATGGGCGTCTTCGGCCGCATCAACCAGGGTCACAAGATGCCGATCTTCGACGATTACCGGGACGGCCGCGCTGCCTTGGCCAGCGGCAATGATTTGATTCAGGACATCAGCCAGTACGAGCTCGGCTTCAAATGGGTGACGGACTACCTGAGCCTGTATGCGACGGGCTTCTACACGGATGTCGATCCCAGGGTCATCACCTTCGTGTTCGGCGGGGACGCGATCCTCACGAAACAGGAATCCCAGGGAGTCGAGCTCGACGCCGTCTGGCAGACCGACACCGGGTTCTCCGTGTCGCTCAATGCGACGCTCCTGGATTCGGAGATCAGCGTCGTAAGCGGAGTCGATTCAGTTCCGGGAATTGACGGCAACGAGACGGAGCGACAGCCCGGCTGGCAAATGCGCCTGACGCCGACCTACGACTTCGACCTCGGCAACGTCCTCAATTTCGACGTGCAGGGCACGGTCTACGGCACGTTGAGCGCGGTCGACGATCGCTTTGGCGAGGCGCAGAACGTCAATACGCTGGATGGCTACGAGAAGCTCGACCTCGGCGTCATCATGCGGGTCAACGAGGCGTTCAGCGTGCAGCTCGCTTTCGACAACGTTACCGACGAGGATGCCCTGACCGAGAGCGATCCGCGCACCATATTGGCGCCAAACGGTCGCTTCATCATGCCGCGTACCTTTGAACTCAGCGTCGGCTATGCGTTTTAGGCAGTAGGGAGTCAGGGAGTTAGGGACAGTGACCCCGACTCCCTCCCATTCGTCCCCTGATTGAGTTAAGGCACTGTCCCTGTAATCATTGTCGGTCAGACGGAGATGGGGGTTCATACAGTGTTGCGGGACACCGGGACAAACGAAGA
>JBOHZD010000127.1:0-6602 GCA_050738315.1 Woeseiaceae bacterium | reverse complement strand
AGTTCTTCGGGTGAGCGCGTTGCGCCATACCACAGCCACTCTTCCGCCAAGGCTGTCGCCAGCTCCTCGTTGCTTTGAGCGCTGCTCTGCGCGCGACCGACGAGATAGGATTTTGCTTCGTCGATTTCAGCACTCGTTGGCGGCTGATCACGCAGGCGTTCGAATTCCGCCTTCATCAGGTCCTTCAATGGCGCAACTTTTTCAGGATCGACACCCACCGACAGCGTGACCCAGCCGTTCGTGCCGTCGGAGCGGTAGCGGCTGCCAATGTAGTAGGCGAGCCCGCGGTTCGAGATCGCTTCCTTGCCCAGGCGGCCTTCGTAGCCGTGACTCACTATATAGAGGAGTAATCGCCAGGCATGGGAGCGCTCATCGCCTGGGCCCGGTGCCGGGACGATGTAACCGAGTTGCGCCTGTGCGATCGGATGGCCGAGCGCGATTTCCACCTCGTCAGGCTCGAACCCCAATACCGGCGCGGCGGTTTGCGATGCCGCGTGCAAATCGCCAAATTGGGCGTCAAGCAGCGCAAGCGCGCGATCCTGGTCAACGTCGCCGCTCATGACGATCAGGGCCGGTGCGACGGAATCGCGCTCCTGGTTCTGACCGTCACTCATGATGCCGGCGAAGGCCTGGTCGAGCCGTGTCTCCGGATCGTCGAACGGTCCAGAAGCCGAGTCCGATTCGATCGTTGCATCGTCGATTGCTTTGCGGGCATTGAGTATTGCGTTCTGCAGCCCTGCAGGACGGCCGTACCAGGTCAGCGACGAGTATCCGCGTGCGGGCACATTCGCTTCGATGCCCTCCCCCGTGATGTCCTCGCCCTGCAGAACGACTTGCAGGTATACCGTCGGCGACATGTCCGACTGTTGGACGACAACCGGAATACCTGCTTTCAGTTTGCTCGTGACAGGCAACGGCACCGGCTCTGCATCCACGGGATCCTGCGGTTCGCTGCTCGGATGCATATCCGTGGCGGGCACTACGGGTGCCGCAACCTGCGTCTCCGGATGCTCATCGGGCATATACCAGCCGATGGTGCGCCGCCTCGGCACCAGGTACGTCCGCGCCACGCGTTGCACGGCGGCGGCATCGACTGCGGCGACGAGTTCGGGCAATTTCAGGAATTTGTCGAGTGCATTGAGGCCCGAGAAAAAGGCGAGCTGGTGCGCCGCATCCTCGGTGGTTGCGATGTCGTAAACCAGCTCGTCCAGAACCTTGTCGATCGATTCGCCGATCAATTCCTTGTCCGGTGCGTTCTGCCTTACGGACTTCAACCTTTTCTCAATTGCCTGCTCGATGTCCGACTCGGAGGTATCGACATCGGTCGTACCGCCTATCACAAAGATGTAATCCTGAGCGCTCGGCGGATACCAGGTCGTCAGGTTTTCCGCAGCGCCATGCAGAATCGAGTCTTCTCCGACCGGTACACCCCAGTCGTTTTGCTCGAAGTTGACGCCGGAACCGGCGCCCAGGGCCTCTTGCAGAACCAGAAAGGTGGCGAAATCTTCGCTATTGACCGACGGCGCCCGCCAGGCAATCTTGACGTGTTTGCGGTCCGTGTTGCCGTACAGACGCACGCGCCGCTCGCCTTGCTGCACCGGCTCCACGGTCACCGGCAACGGTGTCGGCGCTCTGCCTTCGACATCGCCGAACAATTCTTCAATTCGCGCGCGCACCGCGGCGCTTTCGAAATCGCCGACCACCGCCAACACGGCGTTTGCCGGCTGATAATGGCGTTGGTAGAACCGGACGACATCCGCGTGCTGCATGTTGTCGATATCGCTTTCCCAGCCGATGGTGTTGTTCCGGTATGGGTGCGCGAGAAACGAGGTTGCCATGATCGCGTCGAGCAGCAGCGACGATGGTGAATTTTCATAGCTGTGCATCTCGGCCAGCACGGCGCCGCGTTCCGCTTCCATGTCGTCTTCCGATATTTTCAGGCGTGTCATGCGGTCCGCCTCGATCCTCAGCAACAGGTCGAGGTGCTCCTTCGGCACCGTAGCAAAATAGGTCGTCTGATCCGTCCAGGTGTATCCATGCCATTCACCGCCGCGTGCGTAAATGGAACTGACGACCTCTGTGTCGGGAAAATCGGCAGAATCGCGAAATGCCATGTGCTCCAGGAAGTGCGCGATGCCGGTCTGGCCGTACGACTCGTCGCGGGCACCGACGCGATAAAGCATCTGCACGCTGACGACGGGAAAGTTTCGGTCTTCGAGCAGGATGACCGTCATGCCGTTGTCAAGTCGTTCCACGGTGGCGTTGCGCAGGTCGATTTCGGCGAATACATGGCCACTGAGAAAGACCATCAGCGACATCAAAGCCGTCATACCGCGTGTTTGTCTGTGCTGCACGAATCTCTCCCGCCATGCGTCCCGTTCGCGAACGCCGGCATTCTAACGTTCGCTGCGGGCGCCGCCAGTTGCTGACCACAATATAAAAGCATGAGCCGCCGACGTGGACTCGACCTGTGCCAGGGCTTACACTCTAGCGCCCTGAAATACTGAGGAATATCCAGCGATGGGACGATCTATGCGCTCGGCGGCATTTTTTGCGGTACTCGTTTTGGCGCAGCCCACGGTTGCACAGGAGTCGGCTCACGAGGCGCTCGCAAAGGACATCTTTGCCGAACTGATCGCGATCAATACCGCACCGAGCGGCGGCAACGACCTGCGGCCGGCTGTCTCGGCGATGGTCACGCGCCTGAAGAACGCCGGCTTCAGCGACGACAACATCTCGATCGTCGAAGAGTCGGAAACGATCTCTCATCTCGTCGTGCGCTATCCGAGTGACAACCCGTCTGAACGGCCCATCCTGATGATGGCGCACATCGACGTTGTCGAAGCATTACCCAAGGACTGGTCCGTGGCGCCGTTCGTCATGACCGAGAAGGACGGCTACTACTATGGCAGGGGCACGACGGACAATAAAGCCGGCGCGGCGATTCTGGTCGCCAACTTCATTCGTTTGAAAAAAGAGGGCTACCAACCGGATCGGGATCTCATCGTCATGCTGACGGGCAACGAGGAAACGAGCGGCGGCGGAGCGCGGATACTCGCCAATAAACACAAGGACCTGATCGATGCCGAGTTCGCCCTGAACACGGATGCCGGCGGCATCATCCTGGAGAACGGCTCGCCGCAGGCGTTCGTCATGCAGACCAGCGAAAAGATCTATGTCAGCTACACGTTCGAAGCGACGGATCCGGGCGGGCACAGTTCCGTGCCGCGCGCGGACAGCGCCGTATCGAGACTGGCGCGGACGCTCGTCAACCTGGAGGAATTCAATTTCCCGATCGACCTGAACGAAACGTCCCGCGCATTCTTTCGTTTGTGGGCGCCGCTCGCTCCGGCCGACGCGCAGCCGGTCATCACGGGACTGCTGGAGAACCCGGCGGATCCGCAGTTATCGACTGACCTGGTCGAGTTTCCTTATTACAACGCGATGGCGCGCACGACCTGCGTCGCCACCATGCTGGATGCGGGACACGCGGAAAACGCCCTGCCGCAGTCGGCGACGGCGACCGTGAACTGCCGTGTGCTTCCGCAGTCCGCCGCGGAGGAGACCGTGAACGTGTTGCAGGCCATGGCGGCCAAGGAAGGCATCACGGTCACGGAGATCGCGCCGGCCAAGCCCAGTCCGCCGTCGCCGCTCGAGCCTGCCATCGTCGACACGATCGGCGCGGTCGCGGATGAAATGTGGCCGGACATACCGGTTATTCCGGAAATGAGCACGGGCGCAACCGACGGCCTCTTCGTACGGATCGCGGGCATCCCTGTCTACGGCGTTTCCGCGATAGCCGAGGACACGGGCGACATCCGCGCGCACGGACAGGACGAACGCATCCGCACGAAGTCCTATTACGATGCACTGGAATATTGGTACCGCCTCGTAAAAGCTTTTTCTCAACCGGATTAGGAGAGTCCTTCCTGTCGACGGCGCTGGCGCGTGCGGTTCTCCTGCTGGCCGTCGTGCTGCCCGGCCACGCGGCGGAGACGCTACAAGGCAGCATCGGCAGCATCACGGGCGAAGACTGGACCGTCTCCGATATCGACATCGAGGTCGACCTGACCGGGCCGTCACTCAAGGGTGCAGTCCACATCGGCACTCTCGAACTGAAGACCGCGGGACGGTCCTTTACCGACGTCGTCGTCGCCTGCGGCCGGATCGACCTGGCGGCCGCGGAATTCGCCTGTCGCGACGCTGCCGTGACGATCGATCTGCCTGGCGCCGGGCGCCGCACGATCGCCGCTGAAGGCGCTTACGATCGCCAGAGCGGAGCCGTGCGCTTTGACTTGCGCCAGGTGCCGCTCGCCGATGGCCGTCTCGACCTGCGAGGAACAGCCAATGACACCGCAATGGACGTTGAGTTTACCGGCCGCACGCTCGCGCTTCCCGGGCTTCTGGACATCGCGGCGAAACTCGGGTTCGCCCTCGACGGCATCACGGCATCCGGCACCGTGGACGTATCCGGCTCGGTTGCAACGCGAGCCGGTGAAGTTTCGCGGCTGAATGTAAGAGTGGAATTCACGAATGCGTCAATCGCAAACGAGCCCGGCACGATCGTCAGCGATTCGGCACACGGCCTGGCGGACGTCGTTGCGTCGCGTGCGGTGAACGGTTGGCGGTTCACCGTCCGACTCGCCGCGGATGCCGGCGAAGCATACGTCGAACCGGTCTACGCGAATCTCGGCGAGAACCCGGTAACGATGACGGCGAGCGGGGCGGCATCCGCCGATTTCACCGAACTCGATTTATCCGAATTCTCGCTGCAACAGGGCACTGTCCTCGATGCGGCAGGGAGTCTGCGCCTCCTGATGCCGGATGCCGGCTCCGGTGAGTGGAGCGTCAGTGGTTCGATCGAACTTGGCGACTCGTCGTTCGAGGCGATCTACACCGGACTGCTGCAGGTGATGGCGGCCGGCACGATCCTGGGCGACCTCGAGACTGCCGGTACGGTCGCCGGCCGCATCCAGGTCGCCGACAGTCAGCTCGTCGCCGCCGACATCGAAGTTCACGACCTCACCGCCGACGACCGGCAGGGCCGCCTCGCCATTTACGAGCTGAACGGCACGATTCACTGGCCGGGCCCGGACGGAGACGCGGCCGATGCCGCAGTCAGCAACCTGCGCTGGGACAGCGCGAGCGCCTACAACATTCCTTTCGGCGGCGCCCGGGTCGACGCGCGCATCGGCGGCGATGATTTCGAATTGCTGCAGCCGCTGCGCCTGCCGACGATGGGCGGCGCGTTGTTGATCAAGCGCCTGTCCGTTTCGGATTTCGGTACCGAAGGTGCGCGCGGCCTGCTCGATGCGGAACTCGAGCCGATCGAACTCGGCCAGCTCACGGCTGCCTTCGGCTGGCCGGCATTTTCGGGTTCGCTATCCGGCATTCTTCCGTTACTGCAATACGAAGGCGGAGTCATGACGGTCGGCGGCACTCTCACCGCGAAAGCATTCGACGGTGATATCGAATTCGCCAATCTGAAACTCGAACAGCCGTTCGGGCTGGTGCCGCGTCTTTCCGGCGATCTGCATTTGCGGCAGCTCGACCTCGAACGGGTAACGAACACGTTTTCATTCGGCCTCATTCAGGGTCGGTTAAGCGGCGACGTGACAGGCTTGGAGATGATTGACTGGGAGCCGGTCGCTATGGACCTGCATTTGTACACACCGCCCGGCGACTCGTCGCGGCGCCGCATCAGCCAGCGTGCGGTCGAGAACCTGGCCAACGTCGGCGGCGGTGGCGGTGCCGCGGCCGCCTTGTCCTCGGGATTCATGAAATTTTTCGAGGTGTTCGCGTACGAAAAAATCGGTATTCGCTGCGTCCTGAAAGACGGCACCTGCGCGATGAGCGGTGCCGGTCCCGCCGGCCGCGATCAACTCGGCGGCGGTTATTACATCGTGAAAGGCAGCGGCTTGCCGCGCATCGATGTCGTTGGCTATCGAAGTCAGGTAAGCTGGCCGCGGCTGGTGCGGCAGCTCATCGGCATTACGGAAAGCGGCGCGCCGGTGGTCGATTGAATAGGCAATACAGCATTGACGCTTGGGGAGACACTTCGGTATGAAAAAAGTAACTCTGGTACCTGCAATCTTCGCGGCCATCGTGGCCGCCGCCTGCGTAACGATCAACGTCTACTTTCCCGAAGCGGCCGCCGAAAAAGCGGCCGACCGCATCATCGACAAAGTCCAGGGTGAAACCACCGACGGCGGCACGACTTTGAACCTCGCCGATCCCGAGAAAGACGCGCCTCCGGTGATGGTGGCTGTTGCAGCGGGGATCGGTCGCTTTCTGATCTCCGATGCCAACGCGCAAGGCAACGTGGACTTCGACAAGCCATCGGCGGAAAAGACCGCGCTCGAGGATTCGCTCGCCAATCGCTTTCCCCGGTTGAAGCCGTTTTTCGACTCCGGCGCCATCGGCATGAACGATACCGGCCTGGTCGAGATCCGCGACCGCAACCTGATTCCGCTCAAGGATCGCAACACCGTGCTGCAACTGGTCGCCGCGCAGAACAACGACTGGAACGCGCTCTACGCCGAGATTGCAGAGCTGAACGACCATCCGGAATGGATCGATGACATTCGCCGCATTTTTGCGAC
>JBOHZD010000126.1:0-3755 GCA_050738315.1 Woeseiaceae bacterium | reverse complement strand
GTCTCCGCGGATGCCTTCCTGTTTCTGGACGGGCCGAATCGATACGTCACGTTCGGATACCTCGTTGCCGGCGAGGACGCCGCGAACGATGACTTCGACTACGACGGACACCGCCTGAAGTTGCAGTACACGCAGCACGTCGAGTGGATGAGCGTCGATTTCGAGCTGAAATCGCGACTGCAGGTCGAGCGCCGGGACTATCAGCAGGTCCTGGAGGCAGAATTCCTGCAACCGAACAGCGCGCGGCGCTCCGACGACCGGTTCTGCACCGGCCTCGAACTGGGCCTGCCGGTCAGCGACTGGTTCGCGGTGGAGAGCGGCATCGAGTACACGAGCAACGTCTCGAACCTGGAGGCGGCCGATTTCGACGAACTGACCTATTCGGTCAGGCTGGCGGCGGCGTTCTGACCCCGCGGCGGTTGCACGAGCCCGTAGCCGAAGACCGGGTCGAAGCCCTCGTCGCCCAAGTCCACGGCGTTCGCTTGCAGGGACTCGATCACGGCATCCTTGGGCAGTTCGCTCGCATGCAGCGCATCGGCAATCACAGCGGCAACGTACGGCGAAGCCATGGACGTGCCGGACTCCATGCGCCAGCTCCCGCTGCCGTCAGCGACTTTCACGTTGACCCCGGGCGCCGCAAACGCGACGTGATCGCCGCGATTGGCGTATGCAAAGATGCGCCGCTCCCGGTCGATCGCCGTTATGCCCAGCACGGATTCATACGCCGCCGGATACAGCGGCTCGCCCGTGGGGCCGTTGTTGCCGACGGCGGCGACCACGGTCGGCCCGTCGTCGGCGAGCTCTACGAGCGCCCGTTCGAGCAGTTCGTCCGCCGGCCCCGCAAGGCTCATGTTGATCACATCGACCTGGCTGCCGGCCAGCCAGTCCAGCGCCTCGAGCAGGCTCTCGGTACTGGCGCCGGGGGCGTAACCGCGCTTCTGAAAGAAGACGGAGGCGGCGAGGATTTCC
Organism: Woeseiaceae bacterium; assembly: GCA_050738315.1. Taxonomy (GTDB): domain Bacteria; phylum Pseudomonadota; class Gammaproteobacteria; order Steroidobacterales; family Woeseiaceae; genus IDS-8. The sequence goes on along the minus strand of JBOHZD010000126.1, from coordinate 2,786 downwards.
GCATCGTCCGGCAAATTCGCGGCCATGATCGACGCGACCGCGGTGCCGTGACCCAGGGGCCGCTTGCCTTCATAAGGCACGAAATCCCGCGCGAAGATTCGCACGTCCGCCAGGGAGGAATGCTCCTTCGACACGGCTGAATCGATAAGCCCGAGGCGCACGCCGGGGCTTCGCGGGAGGTATCCCTTGTGCGTGACGGCCGGCGCTGCGCCGGCATCCGGGCGCGCCTGACGTTCGTTGTCGGCCGGCCGGTAAAGAAAGTTGTAATCGACCGCAGCGCCCGGGAAGCGCCGGCGGATATCGACGGCGGCCTGGGCCAGCGACGGCGCCTGCGGACCCTCGATTCTCGCCAGCACGAGGTCGAGCGACGGCAGCGCTCGTTGCTGCCGGACGGGCAACCCGGACTGTTCGATGTTCGCGAGTTCGCCGGGCTCGACCAGCACGATCAGCACGTCCTCTTCGATGGCCCGGCCGAACGGGTCGACACCTTCGACGAACGGTCGCAATGGCTGGACTGCCGCGTTGGCGACTGAGTGCGCGGCGCCCGGCAGCGCGGTCACGGTCTCGTCCACGGCCTGGTCGACGGTCTCCAGAACCCGGTCCGGCGCTACGTCCTGGAGCGGCGCCTCGACCGGATCGGCGGCCGCATCGACCTCGTTCTCGAGCGCACGCTCGCGGCGGCGTTCGAGCCGGCGCTCCGCGTCCTTCAACAACGGATCATCGAGGGGGGACTGGACGATGTCGCCAACCGGCGACGGAACGATCACTTGCGCGAACGCGGTGGACTCAGCGGCCTGCGCAACGAGGCTCGCCGCCGCCATCATCGCAATTCTGTAAAGTCGGGCGGATATGGGGTTCATGATTACAGGCACTCCGGCTGGTTTCGGTATATTCAAACCAACGATCTTCGGCGTCCTCGTATTCCGATGGAATAACAACACAGGGTTCCACGTATGAGCAAGCAAGGAGGCCGCAAGCTCAACGGGCGCCGGCAGGAACTGCTGGAAATTCTGCCCGGTCTGCGGCGATTTGCGCTCGCTGTCGCCGGGAATCCGGCCGACGGCGATGACCTGCTGCAATCGACGGTCGAGCGCGTCCTGGAACGCGGGCTGCCGGATGACGCGAAGCTCATGCCGTGGAGTATCAGGGTTTGCAAAAATTTGTGGATCGACGAAATCCGCGCGCGGAAGGTGCGGCGCGCCGCGGGCGAGGAACTTGCGATGGCCGAGGACCCGGTTGTGATGGGCGAGACGGACGTGATAGCCAATCTGACTCTGCGCGAAGTGCAGATCGCCCTGGAGCGATTGCCGGACGAGCAGCGGGCGGTTCTGGAGCTGGTGGCGGTGGAGGGGTATTCGTACCGCGAAGCGGCCGCGATGCTGGAGACGCCGATCGGCACCGTGATGAGCCGGCTGGCACGCGCGCGTGCGGCGCTGGTCGAACGTTGCCGCAAGCGGAGGCCGGCGACATTGGGTCGAAGGGAAACCGGTAATGAGTGACGAACGGCAGGAACTTGATGACGAATTGCTGTCCGCATACCTGGACGGCGAGCTGTCGCAGCCGCAGGCCGACGAGCTGACGAGCCGGGTCGCGCGGGAACCGGAACTCGCGGAACGCCTCGAGGCCATGCGGTCGGTCGACAAGGCGGCCGTTGCGGCGTTCCGCGCGGTGGACGAGCGGCAGATCCCTGAGCGGATCCTCGACTTGATGGGTGAGGACGAGGAGGCCCGGCGCAGCGATGCCGGCGAGGCAAGCAATGTCGTGCAGATTAGGAGACCGGCGATCAACCGATTCATTCAGCCACCGGTCGCGATTGCCGCGAGCGTGGCACTGGTCGTCGGCTTTTACCTCAGGGCTTTGCTCGGGGACGGTGGTGCTCCGGACAGGGAGGTCGTGGCCGTTTACGCGAGTCGAATCCCTGCAGGTTCAGACCTGCGGGTCGTATTCGAGCGTAATCTGAGCGGAGAATCGATCAACCTGAGTGACCGCAGAGTTGCAGAGCCCGTACTGACGTTCCGGGGCGTCGACGGAAATTACTGCCGTCAGGTGCGGATTACGGGAGCAGCGAAATCGGCAGATGCCCTGGCGTGCCGCCGGGACGGAAACTGGGAGGTCGAAGTCGTGAGCTTCGACGCAGCAGCGTCGGCGGCGCCGGAGAGCCCGTATGGGCAGGCCTCGTCCGGCGGAGCGGCCGCTATGCGGGGGACCATCGAGCGCCTGATAGGGCAGGAACCGCCGCTCGACCGCACCGAGGAAGCGGAAATCATGGGTAAGGGATGGCAAGGCGGCGGATCGGACGGCGATGGGACGGAATAAAAAGCCGCCCTCGTCCGTCAACAGGTCAGGAGACGAGGTCATGATCAGGAAAGACCGGATCTCCCCGCCGATCAGGCGGCACGAGATCGTCAAAGGAGAGCTTTATGATTATCTTGCGTATGTTTTGCATCGTCAGTGCCCTGGGCCTGGGAGCTTGCGCGTCACAATCGGCCTATACACCGGCGGAGGACTCGGAGGCGTACGGCTATTACAGCATGCCGCTCGGTGACAATCGCTACCGCGTCGGTTACAACGGAAATTCCGCGATGAGCGAAAATCTCGTCAAGGACTACGCGCTGTTTCGCGCGGCCGACCTGACGATGCAACAGGGCAAGGATTGGTTCCAGGTCGTCGAGCGCGAAACCAGTTCGGTCGAAAAGCCGGGCGGAGCGGGCTTTGCGTGGCACGATACGGACTACGTGGTCGCCCGGAACTGCGGGTTGCTCAGCTGTTCTTCGAGCGTGCGCCCC
>JBOHZD010000125.1:0-3848 GCA_050738315.1 Woeseiaceae bacterium | reverse complement strand
GGCTGGTTTCGGCGAGCGGCAAGACCATCGTCGTTTTCGGGGCGCGGCCGCACCGGAAGGGCTGAGCCGGCTTTTTGGCAGGCGGATCCTGGATTGGGGGAGAGCTTTTCAGGATCGTGCGAAACAGGGACGTTTCGCCCGAAGCCTACATGGATGTTTCACGGCGTTCCTGAAAAGCTCTCCCCCAATCCAGGATCCGCCTGCCAAAAAAGCCGGCTCAGCCCTTCCGGTGCGGCCGCGCCCCGAAAACGACGATGGTCTTGCCGCTCGCCGAAACCAGCCCCTGTTCCTCCAGCACCTTGAGCACGCGTCCCGCCATTTCGCGCGAGCAACCGACCAGCCGGCTCAACTCCTGGCGGCTAACCTTGATCTGCATGCCGTCGGGGTGAGTCATGGCATCCGGTTCGTTGCACAGGTCCATGATGGCGTGCGCGACGCGCCCGGTCACATCGACGAATGCAAGATCGCCCAGTTTGCGATTCGTCCGATCCAGGCGGGTAGCGAGTTGTGTTGCGAGTTCGAACACGAGGCCTGGACTTTCGCTGGCGATCTGGCGAAAACGCGGATAGGTCATTTCGGCAATTTCGCATTCACTCCTCGTGCGGACCCAGGCGCTGCGCGTTGGCTGTTCGTAGAAAAGTCCCATTTCGCCGAAGAATTGTCCCTTGTTCAGGTACGCGAGAACCATCTCGTTGCCGTCTTCGTCCTCGATCATCACTTCGACGGAACCATCGACTATGTAATAGAGCACGTCCGGCAAATCGCCCGCGTGGATCATGACCGTTTTGGACGGCACGGTACGGACCCGGCAATAACTCAAGAAACGGTTTATGGCCGGAACATCGCTCAAAGTCTTGGCTGTCGTTTGCATTACTTGATCCTCAACGCGTCTTCGCTCGTTCTTTTAATACAGTCTGCTCGTAAGAGCAACTTAAGTCCGTAATTTTTATTGAATTATCGGACTTCCCCAAATTCTGGCGCAGCAAAGTGTAGGGTATGCGCCCTTCCTGAGCCAGCGGCCGATTCATACCCAATACGAGGTACCCGTCATGACTCTGGCGCAGAGGCGCATCAGGCGACGGGCCGGGTGCGGCAACCTGCGTGCTCCGGCCCTCATTGCATTGGCTCCGTGCCGACGTTCCTCGTCACGCATTTTTCCAACGATCGCCCGGCTGCGGGCATCGCCGGGTGGCAGGCGGTCGAGATGGCCCGTCAGGTGCTCTTCGACCTGCCGCTCCGTTTCCGCGACGAACCCCAGGGACCAGCGATCGCCCAGAATGCCGCTCCCCATGCCGATCAGCCACGCGCCGGCGTACCAGAAAGGCCGTAGCCGGCTGGGCGAAGCGCCGAGTTCCTGTAGCCGCTGTTCGCACCAGCCGAGATGATCGCGTTCCTCGGCGGCGGCGGAGCGCATCTGTACGGCAATCTCCGGGTTCCGCGCCACTGCCGCGTGGCCCTGGTAAAGGCCCTGGGCGGCGACTTCGCCGGCATGATTCACCCGCATGAGCGCAGCCGCATGGCTGCGGTCGGCCGCGGATAGCGGTTGATCGGCAATGTCCGCGGCCGGATTCGGCCGGCAGCATCGCGCTACCGGCATCGCGATGCTGCGCAGTGCATCGTCGAGGCCCGTGATGAGGCGATCGAGCGAGGTCAGTTGTCGTTCCTCCATTGGACTCATTATAACCATGATTGGCTTGCGTCGGCGGATCGTGCGTTTATACTTCGCGTCCCTGACGTCCGGGTCAGGCGAGTGGCGGATGATTGTGCGGACTTGGCACCGCTCGAGCTTCCGCCCGGGTCCGTGCGAAAAGCAGCTGCGTGTGTTCCGCCAGCACAACAGTGCGACCCGATTTCCGGCAATTCACAGATAAGCATTAAAAGGAGTCCAGCATGATTCTGCGTGCTGTTTTGTTGTTGATTGGCCTGGTCCTCGCATCGCAATCCCATGCGCAGGCGCCCGCTGCGGTCGCCAACCCGGAGCCGGATCCCTGGCTGGTCAAAGCGACTTTGGGATACCTGGCGACGAGCGGAAACACCGAAAGTTCGAGCCTCAACTCGGGGTTTTATGCCGGATATGCATCCGGCAAATGGCTGCATTCACTGGAGGCAATTGCCATCAATTCGACCGAGGACGAACAAACAACGGCCGAGGCCTATGCGCTCGGCTGGAAAAGTGAATACAACCTGACGGATGTCGACTACCTGTTTGGCCGCGTCAATTGGCGCAAAGACCGATTCAGCGGCTATGACCAGCAGTTGTCGGAGACGATCGGTTATGGACGGCGGCTCATCGATACCGGCGTCCATGTGCTAAGTGCCGAAATCGGCGCCGGTGCGCGGCAGTCCGACCTGGCCGACGGGACGTCGGAGGACGAGCTCATCATGCGTGGCGGCTTGAACTACCTGTGGCAGTTCAGTGAAACGGCTCAGTTCACCCAGGTTCTGGCGGTCGAATCCGGCTCGGACAACACCTATCTCGAATCGATATCCGCCTTGTCGGCGAGCCTGGTCGGAGACCTCGCCCTGGTGGCGTCGTATACGATCAAGAACAACAGCTCGGTTCCCATCGGCAGTGAAAAGACCGACACGTTTAGCGCCTTGTCGCTTGAATATGTGTTTTAGGCTGAGGGGCGGCCTGAGCGGCGACCGAGGTTGATGCGATCGGATTTTATAAGTGGCTGAGAAATAATGAAAATACAAACACGGTGCCGGTGCGGCGCAGCGCCACGGAAAGGGATCCGGCGTTTGCATTGGCAGCATGCGTCAAGTAAAATTCCGCGCCTTTCGCCGGCCCGGGGTATCCGGACCGGCCTCCACGGAATACTGAAATCATGAAGACGTACTCTGCCAGCCCGCAGCAGGTCAAGCGCGATTGGTTTGTGGTCGACGCCAGCGGCAAGACGCTCGGCCGGCTGTCGACCGAAATTGCCAGGCGTTTGCGAGGCAAGCACAAACCCGAATTTACCCCGCACGTGGATACGGGCGACTACATCGTCGTCGTCAACGCCGGCAAGATTCGCGTCACCGGAAACAAGCTGAAAGACAAGATGTATCACCGCTACACCGGGTACATCGGCAATCTCAAAACGACGCCGCTGGAGAAATTGCTGGACGAGTCGCCGGAGCGGGCACTGCAATTCGCCGTTAAGGGGATGCTGCCGAAAAATCCGCTTGGACGAAAAATGTACGCGAAGCTGCGCGTGTTTGCCGGACCGGAGCACACGCATGAGGCTCAGCAACCGATTCCGCTGGACATTAACGCCTGAGACCGGTGTTTTCAGGACAAGAGGCAAACGAATGAGCGACACACAGTTTTATGGCACCGGACGGCGGAAGACGTCGACTGCCCGCGTATTCCTGAGGGCAGGCAAAGGGGCGATTACGGTCAATGACCTTCCGCTGGACCAGTTTTTCGGCAGGCAGACGGCGCGAATGATCGTGCGGCAGCCCCTCCAGCTCATGAATCTCAACGATCAACTCGACGTTAATGTCACCGTCAGCGGCGGCGGTACGACCGGCCAGGCCGGCGCCATTCGCCACGGCTTGACCCGTGCCCTCATGCAGTACGATGAGTCGTTGCGGGCAAAGCTCAGAAAAGCAGGATTCGTGACGCGTGACGCGCGTGCGGTTGAGCGCAAAAAGGTCGGGCTGAGAAAAGCGCGAAGGGCCACTCAGTTCTCCAAACGCTGAGCGCCTCCGCCTGAGCCGTTGGGGGATCGTCTAGCGGTAGGACTGCGGACTCTGACTCCGCCAACCCAGGTTCGAATCCTGGTCCCCCAGCCACCTTTCCAGCTGCAGATGACCTGTCGCCATCTCGCGACGGGCCTCGGCCTCAATCACCGCAGCAT
>JBOHZD010000124.1:0-3074 GCA_050738315.1 Woeseiaceae bacterium | reverse complement strand
GACCGAGCCGTCGCAGCCGGCGGCGTCGACGGCGTTCTTGACGAGATTGATGATCAGTTGTTCGAGCTGGTCGGGATCGACGGCAATGTTCGCGTCCTTACCTTCGACCGTGACACGCAGGCGCGTGTCGATCGCTGCCGCACGTTCGACCAGCGCGCGCAGTTGTACATTCTTGCGTCGGGGTGCCGGCAATCGCGCGAGCATGGTATAGCCGGTCATGAAACGCCCGAGCGCTTCCGCGCGCGACGCGATAATGCCGAGACTCGTGCCCAGATCGTCGCGCAGTGAATCGACCACCGCGCCGTCGGCCAGCCGCGTCTGTAGCGTCGTCGCCATCGATTTGATCGGCGTGAGCGAATTGTTGAGCTCGTGACCCATCACGCGCACCAGCCGCTGCCAGGCTTTGCGTTCCTCTTCGCGCAGCGCGCGGGAGAGATCCGAGATCACCAGCAAGAGGTGCGGCACGCCGCGCTCGCGAAAGCTCCCGGTCCAGACGTCCCAGCGGCCGCTGCCGCCGGGAAAGCGCCGGGCAACGGTTCTGCGGCCGTCGGCGTGCAGCAGGTCGGCGAGTCCGAGATCGCTGGCAGTGTCACCGGCGACGGCGCCATTCAACAGCCGGTCCCCTGAGCGGTTCACCAGCATCAGGCGCTCGCTGCCATCGAACGCAAAGACGGCAATATCGATCTCGGCGAGCACCTTGCGCAGCAACGCTGTCGCCTCGCGCGCCTGCACGCGGTGTTCCCGCAAGGTCGATGAAAGCGTGTTCACTTCACGAAAGACTTCGCCCATCGCGCCGCTTTCCCGCGAGCGCCGGCTGCGCATCGAATAGTCCTCCTCGCGCAGCGCCTCCAGCAGGTTCGACAGCGTGTTGAGGTGATAGGTCACCTGGCTTTTCAGGCGCAGGCTGAACGCCAGCCATGCAAGCACGACGAAGGTCATGCAAAGCATGATCAGGCCGAAGGACAGGTCGCTCGCCAGCAGGAGCACGCCCGCGAGTACGAGCGCGGGCACGCCCCCGGCCAGCGCCAGCAGCACGATCCGGGATTCAAAACTGAAGCGCTTCATGGGTAAAGGGTTTTACCACGCACAGGCCACCTGTGGCGTCGTTGCAGCAGCGGGCGACAAAACCTTCAAGTCCCGTATTTTTCCATACGCCGGTACAGCGCGCTCCGGCTCAGTCCCAATTGCTCCGCCGCGGCCTGCACGTTGCCGTCGCAGCGCTCCAGCGCATTCCGGATGAGCATTTCTTCTGCCGCGTCGAGCGTCAGGTTTTCGATACGCGCGGTCCCGGCCACAGCGCGCCGCTCGAGCATGAGATCCCCGGACTGGATTTCCCGGCTGCCCCCGATCAGCACGGCACGTTCGACGACATGAGACAACTCGCGAACATTGCCGGGCCATGCGTAACTCAGCAACGCCTGCACCGCATCGCGCGCGAAGCCGCCGGACTCCCGGCCGTATTTCCGCGTGTAGAGTCCCAGGAATCTTGCCGCCAGCAGCATGATGTCTTCGCGCCGTTTCCGCAGCGGCGGCAACTCGATCTCGACCGTGTTGAGCCGAAACAGGAGGTCGTCACGGAAGGCATTATTCGCGATCATCGCGCGCAGATTGCCGTTCGTCGCCGAAATCATGCGGACGTCGGCGTGCCGCGTTCTCGACGATCCCACCGGTTCGTACTCGCCGGATTCAAGCACGCGCAGGAGCTTGCCCTGCTGGTTGTACGGCAGGCATGCGACTTCGTCGAGGAACAGCGTGCCGCCATCGGCCAGTTCGAAACGTCCGATGCGATCGGCCCTGGCATCGGTAAACGCGCCGCGGACGTGGCCGAACATTTCCGATTCGAAAATGCTTTCTGCAATGCCGCCCATGTTGACACTGATGAACGCGCGCTCGTGGCGATGAGAACGTTCGTGAATCAGGCGCGCGAGCTCGCCCTTGCCGACACCGGCCTCGCCGGTGACCAGAATATTCGCATCGGACGCGGCAACGCGTGCGACCAGTTGCAGCACCGGCCGCATGGCGGCCGATTCCGCGATAAAAGCGCCGCTACGCCCAAACAGCAGATCTTTCTCCGCCTGCAACCGGCGGGCGGCTCGCAGCGCCCGTCCCAGTTCGACCTGGTTGCGCAGCACCGACAGCAGCCGCTGGTTGTCCCAGGGCTTCTCGATGAAATCGCTGGCGCCCTCGCGCATGGCGGTGACCGCGACGTCGATGGTGCCCCACGCCGTCATGACGATCACCGGCAGCTCGGGTTCGAGGCTCCGCACGGTTCGCAACAGTTCGAGGCCTTCCTTCCCGGATGTCGTGTCGCGGGTGTAATTGAGATCGATCAACAACGCATCGAAAGCCGACTTGCCGACGGCAGCAAGAACCGCGCCCGGTGAAGACGCAGTCTCCACGGCAAACGGCTCGCCTTTCAGCAACAGCTTGAGTGCGTCCAGCACGTCCCGCTGATCGTCGGCGATCAGGATGCGGGAATTGACAGGGTCGGCTGTCATTGACCGGACTCAGTTGTCCTCGTCGGCCAGCCAGCCGTCGAACAGTTGCAGCGTGCGGTTGCCATAGGCGGCATTGTCTTCGTTGTGCGTGACCTGGATGATGGTCGTGCCGTCTGCATTCAGTTCCTTCAACAGCTCCATGATCATTTTTCCCTGGCTGGAATGCAACGCGCCGGTCGGCTCGTCGGCGAGAATCAGGTTGGGTTGTGTGATGACCGCGCGTCCGACGGCGACCAGTTGCTGCTGCCCACCCGACAACTGCGGCGGATACAGATCCTTCTTGCCGACGATGTTGAAGCGATCGAGGATGTCCGCGACTTTTGACTGCCGCTCCGCGGTTTTCATGTTGCGGTAGGTCAGCGGCAATTCGAGGTTCTCGTAAACAGTCATGTCATCCAGCAGATGGTAGTGCTGGAAAATGAAGCCGATGTGTTCGCGCGCCAACGCCTGGCGCTTTTTGTGCGGCAATGAATGCACGGCGCTCCCCGCGAGTTCGTACTCGCCGGCCCAGTCCGAATCCAGCAGACCGAGAATGGACATCAGCGTGCTCTTGCCGGCGCCCGACGGCCCCATGAA
>JBOHZD010000123.1:0-4386 GCA_050738315.1 Woeseiaceae bacterium | reverse complement strand
GTGGTCTCGGCCGGCGTCCCCTGGACGCCGTAGCCAGTGTCGGCACCCGGCCGACATTCGGCGGCACCAAGCCGTTGCTGGAAGTGCATATTTTCGACTTTGACGAAGAAATTTATGGACAATACATACACGTGGATTTCATCGGCCGCTTGCGGAGTGAAGAGAAGTTTGACGACGCGAAGGCCCTGGTCGAACAGATGCACCGCGATGCGGCGCTGGCAAAAGAAATCCTTGCGGCTTGAATGGCCTTTCTGACTATCGGGGAAGACAGTTGACCGACGACCTTTCACAAGAGTTGCAGAATTTGCGGGACCGAACACCATTCACCGGGTGGATGACTGTTTCCGCACTGGTGATCGCCTTCGATCAGCTCACCAAATGGGCGATCGTCAAGTGGGTGCCGTTGTACGACAAGATAGAGGTCATTTCCTTCGTGAACATCACGCACCAGACGAACTCCGGCGCGGCTTTCAGTTTTCTGGCGGGCGCGTCAGGCTGGCAGCGATGGTTCTTCATCGCGCTGGCGCTCGCGGTCAGCGCTGCGATCGTCGTCTGGCTGTGGCGGTTGAGACGATCCGCTCACGTCGTGCTGGCCCTGGGCCTGGCGCTGGTGCTGGGCGGGGCACTCGGCAACGTGATCGACCGGATTCGGACCGGCCACGTCGTGGATTTCGTACAGGTGCTGATCATGGGCTGGCCGTTCCCGTCGTTCAACGTGGCCGATTCCGCGATTACGGTGGGTGCGGTGCTGCTGATGGTTGATGCGTTGTTCCTTTCGGGCAGGCAGCAAACCATCGTTTGACGGGTTTGGACGTCGTCAACTCAACGCGCGCTGGTCCAGCAGTCCGAATTCGGCGCCGACGTCTTCTGCCCGGCGCCGTTGATCGTAAAGGTCAGGCACTTGCCCGCTTCCTCATCGCCAACCGTATACGTCGCCGTTGCCGAGTAGGTGACCGCATCCGCAGCGGTCACGTCGACGATGTATGTGCCGCTGGCGGTGGGATAGTCATCGGACACCGGAAATCCGAGGTTCTGCAGGTCGGGTGTGTAAGTGTTGCTGTTCAGATAGAACCGCTCCTGCTCGGTCGCGATTTGCAGCAACGCCGACATCGCCTCGGGGCGTTTCGACCGTTGCACGTACTGGCGATAACTGGGATAGGCGATCGCCGCCAGTATGCCGATGATCACGACGACGATCATGAGCTCGAGCAGCGTAACGCCGCGCGTGTATTTACGCATCCGGTTATCTCCGTATTGACCGCTACTCGATTCCGTCCTGCGTCCAGAGCGTCCTGACCGGGTTATTCACGAAACCCGGGTTGAAACATTCGACACCGACGCAGCCGATGGGCGGCACCACACAGTCCGCGCCCTCGCAATCCGGGTCCGTTGCACTCGGGAACAGGAAGGCCGGCGTCGGCGCAATGCCGCCCTGGGCAAGCTCCGTCACTCTCTCGGCATTGGCCTCGTCAGGCAGCAGCGTGTCCAGGTTGTTCGCCACCGGATCGCCGTTGACGACGCTGACCTGGTACAGGAAGTTTCTGCCGGTAGCCGGTACGCACGTTTCTGTCGTGTTAACCTCCGGAGAAAACCCGACAAAGAAAATCGAGTCATCGAACGTCACGGAGCCTGCAATCACCTTCTGGTTGCCGGGCAAGGTAAATTTCCAGCCGCGGTCATCCGAATCGATCACCACCCGGACCTGACCGCTGACCTCCACCAGGTCGTCGTCCGTGATGATATCGTAGTTGTCATAGTCAGTCTGGCTGAGCTGGTTGAAGACGTCCGGATCCCGGATCGAGAAAAAACGGTCCTCGGCCGCATTGTCCAGTGGATGGGCGCGATAGCCGCTGCCGATGCTGACCGAAATGAATCGCCGGTTTTGCAACGGATCGGTGAATAGTGCGACATCCGGCGAGTTGTAAAAGCGGCGTGTATTCGCTGCCGTCACCGTGCCGGCGCCTTCGGCGCCCAGTCGGGCAATGATGCCTCCGGCCACGAGCGCGTTGGCTGCTACCCCGTTCGTGATGTCGAAACGCCAGATCTGTCCGCCGAGATCGGCGGCGTACATGCGATCCGCCAGACCGTCGCCGCTGATATCGATCACGCTGATCCGGGTCGGGATCGCGCGTGTCATCTCGCGTCCCGCGGTATCCAGCTCGAGATTCGCGCCTGAGCCGTCAGGCCCTGCCGACCACAAGGGGTTACCGGTTTCGAGGTCCAGCATGTGTATGCCTGCGCCTTGCGCATCCGCCGACGATGGATGCGCGCGCGTGTCGTGCACAGCGTCGTAGCCGCCGCCGACGATCACGACCGCCTCGTTGGCGTTGACTCCGGTGACATTGACTCGCGTCACGACCGGGGTCGACCAGGTCTGGCCGAACTCGGGAAATTGCGCCTGCCACAGCAGTCGCGGCGAATTTCTGGTGGTCACGTCGAGCGCGTAATAGCTGTTTCCGCCGCGCCGCAACCCGAACACGATATAGATGAAATCGTTGTCGCTGGTTTCAATCACGCCGTTTCTGTTGTTGTCCATGATCACCGGAACGATGTCCCCGTCGATCCCGTAATGCTTGAAGTTGGACTTCGGATCGAAGAACAGACGATTCATGTCGGACAGGAGTTCTTTGGGGATGAAGGACCAGAGCTCCGCGCCGGTATCGCCATCGATCGCGTGCAGGTAGCCGTCGTTGGTGGCTGCGAAGACGACGACGTCCGGCGCGCTGGCGCTGCCGCCATAAACCACGGCCGCCGGCTGCGAATGCAACGGATCGCCCATTGCATGCCGGACCGTCGTGGCAGGATCGAAGTCCTCGTCCCGGATATCGGCACCGCGCATCCACTGGATCATTTCAGTGAGTGTCGGTTCGCCTGCGGCGCCGGTCAAACCGAAATCCGCAGCCGAAAACGCCGCGACGTTTCCCGGTGCTATGGCGTTTGCACCTGCTGAAAGATTGTCATTGGCGCCCATGTTGGTGAACAGATTGCGCGACGCCGGCACCGGCTGCTCGTGCGCGGCGCCGCCGACCGTCACGTCGTTGCCGTCAGCGGCCCCGTCCGTCCAGATGCTCCGGGCCGTGTAAGCAGGGGAATCGAAGAACAAGCCGTTCGAGGGGTCGACGGCCGGCTGGCCGTTGGCATCGACGATCTGACTCGCTTCGAGCCTGAACTTCTTCAGGTTTCCCGGCCAGTGTACGTTGGTTTTCGACGCGAACACCGTCAGGTACAGGTCGTTCAGGTTCTGCGTGCGATTGAAGGAGTTGACCGAAACCGACGGTGCGCTGAACGAGAGCGAGAGCTCCGTAATGTCGGAAATGATATTCAGCAGCGCGGTCGCCAGGGTCTCGACGTCGTCCGCCATGAAATACCGGCCGTCCGAATCTGCCGCGGTGTCCCGCAAATTCTGGATGTCGAGCGCAAAGCCGATCGTGTGGGTGGCGACGAGCTGATCGTCGTCCTGTACCGTGTCAATATCGACCGTCGCCAGGTGCTGCGCGATATCGTCGAGGCAGGCACCCTCGCCGGTGCCGTCGCAGGGGACCGCGAAATCCGGCAGGTTGCCCACCAAAGCAGCGGCTTCGGTATCGCCATTCGGCAGGCCGTCCGACACCAGCACGTTGAAGTTCCTCGAGCAGACGGCCGTCGCCGGCGGCAGGTAGTTGCCCCCGCCGCCAAGCGCCGCAGGGTCCGTGGCCGCGTTGTTCAGGCCATAGTTCGGGACCATGCCGCGCCAGTAGAGCGCGGCTTCGTACATGGATTCCGCCAGCGGCGTATTGCCGGCGGCGGTCAATCCGTCGATGGTCTGCAGCATACTGTCACGATCGCTGTCGAGGTCGCTCACCGCCTTGATGACCAGTCCGCCGTTGTTGTTGTTGAACTGCATGATGCCGACGTTCACATTCGAAATGGACTGCAGCACGGCGTTGGTGACGGCCTTCAGGATGTCGATTTTCGACAGTTGCACCGTCGTTGGCGAACTCTTCCAGTTCAGGTAGTTGCCGTCGTAAACGGTGTAAGTGACGGCTGCGGGCGCACTGCCCCAGGCCAGCTCCTGGTTCGGATCGCTGGTGTATGCGCTGGCCCCGTTCGATGCGTAGAGCTGGCCCGCGGTGCCGTCACCGTGCACGCCCGAATCGGCCATGCATTCAACCTGATCGGCGGCGTTGCCCGGAGCCAGTTCCTGCCATCGCGAGACAGCCGGGTCCGCGGTTGCCCGGTGCTGCACCAGGGTATCGGCGTAGCTGCCGATGCCGGCGAGCTGGCCGTTGGCTGCATTACAGACAAACGCGCTCTTGGACACAAAATGGGTGTTGCCGGTGCAATTGGGCGTAACGTCGACGGCGGTCCAGTAGATGCTGTTGGAGTCGCAGTCACCCGGATACGGGG
>JBOHZD010000122.1:0-18555 GCA_050738315.1 Woeseiaceae bacterium | reverse complement strand
CGCCCATGACGCCGAATGACAACCAGGGCTTGCCATCCTTCATCACGAACGCCGGGATGATCGTATGGAACGGCCGCTTGCCCGGTTCGAACACATTCGGGTGGCCATCCTGCAGGCTGAACAGCGCCCCGCGATTCTGCAGCCCGAAACCGAGATCGCCCGGCGTCATGCCCGAACCCATGCCGCCGTAGTTGCTCTGGATCAGCGAGATCATGTTGCCGTCCTTGTCGGCAACAGTCAGGTAAATCGTGTCGCCGTTCTCGAGCATCGCATCACCCGCAGGATAACTGCGAGCCGCTTTAGCCGGGTCGATCAGTTTCCTTCGCTGGTCGGCATATGACTTCGATATCAGTCTCTCGAGAGGTGCATCGTAGAAGTCCGGGTCCGCGTAGAACTTTGCGCGATCCTCGTACACCAGTTTCTTCGCCTCGACAAAAGTGTGTATGTATTCGGCCGTTCCGAATCCCATGCCGCGCAGGTCGTAACCTTCGAGTATGTTCAACATCTGCAACGCCGCGATTCCCTGGCTGTTCGGCGGCAACTCATATACGTCGTAGCCACGATAGTTCGTCGCAAGCGGCTCGACCCATTCGGAGGTGTGAGCGGCCAGGTCCTCGTATCGAAGAAACCCGCCGTGTTCCGTCATGTACGCATCGATCCTTCTTGCAATGTCCCCTTTGTAGAAGGCATCGCGGCCGTCCGCGGCGATCTGCTCGTACGTATCGGCAAGGCGCGGGTTCCGGAAGACGTCACCCTTATTGGGCGCCTCTCCGCCCGGCATGAACGTTTCGCTGAAGCCCGGATACTGCTTACGCATCTCGGCATTCGCTTCCCAGCCAGATGCGATCAGTTCGGATACCGGAAACCCCTCGCGCGCATACCTGATTGCCGGCGCCAGCAGTTTCGCCATCGGCAGGCGGCCATAGCGGTCGTGCAGCTCGAACCAGCCGTCCACTGCGCCCGGCACGCTGACGGGCAACGGTCCCAGGTACGGAATCTGCTCCAATCCCCGCTCGCGAAAATACTCGAGCGTCAGCGATTTCGGCGAACGTCCCGAGGCATTCAATCCGGCCAGTGTTTCCTTTTCCGCATCCCAGACGATCGCGAACAGGTCCCCGCCGATGCCGGAGCCCGTCGGTTCCATCAGACCCAACGTGGCGTTTGCCGCTATCGCCGCATCGACGGCACTGCCACCCGCTTTCAGAATATCCAACGCCACCTGCGTCGCCAGCGGTTGACTGGTCGCGGCCATGCCCTGGATGGCAATGACCTCGGAGCGCGACGCGAACGGCTCGCCGGTCAGCCGGTCGTACCCCTGTCCCTGGGCAGTCATGCTAGCCGCCAGCGCAAGCAACAACGAAGCAGTTCGACGCATCCATATCTCCGGCCGCCCTGAAAGCCCTGAATGATGCCTAGTTTATACGGGGATTGAAACCGGCAGCGGAATGTCGATACTGCCTGCTGCCCGGCCGTCGCCATATTGAGACTCGCGAACGTCCTGTGCCTGAGGTTATGATGCATTCCATGACTACGAGCCACTATGTCGACCCGTCCGAACTCGGCACGCTTTATCCGACTCACCTCGAGGAACTCAAAGCACGACACGATCGGGCGCTCGAAAAAGCAGGCGCCGGCCATGTCGTCATATTTTCGGGCGCGCCCGAAATCGTGTTCCTCGACGACAATTATTACCCGTTCAAGGCCAATCCGCATTTCGTCGGTTGGCTGCCGCTGACAGTCGCCCCCTTTTGTTATCTCGTTTATACGCCGGGTGAAAAGCCGGTGCTGGTTTACTATCAGGCAAAGGACTACTGGCACAGGCCGCCGGCCAATCCGAGCGGTTTCTGGGTCGAACATTACGATATTCGCATCGTGCATACGCTCGATGCCGTTGCCGGTCACCTGCCCGAAAACCGCGACCACTGCATTCTGATCGGGAAGATCGATGAGGATGCACAGGCATTCGGCATCGATCGCGTGAACCCGAGCACCGTGATGCACATGCTGCACTACGCCCGCGGCGTAAAGACCGCTTATGAGCTCGAATGCATGCGCGGCGCCTCGCGCCGTGGCGTCCGAGGGCACCGCGCCGCGGAAGGAGCATTTCGCGCCGGTTCGTCCGAATACGCGATCCATCTCGCCTATTGCCAGGCCGTGTCGCACACGGAAAAGGAACTTCCTTACGGCAATATCATTGCCCTGAACGAGAACGGCGCAATCATGCATTACCAGCATCAGGCGCGCGAGGCACCTGGCGAGATTCGGTCATTCCTGATCGACGCCGGCGCCGATTGCTGCGGATATGCGTCCGATATCACGCGCACGTATTCCTATACGTCGGGCGAGTATCAGGATCTCATCGACCGCATGGACGTACTGCAACAGGAGCTGGTGGCTGAAGTCCGTGCCGGGCTCGATTTCCCGTCACTGCATTTACAGACGCACCGGAAGATCGCCGACGTTCTGCTCGAACTCAATTTTGCATCCGGCAGCGTGGATGCCCTCATCGAAAATGACGTTACGACGGCGTTTTTCCCCACCGGGCTCGGTCATCTGCTGGGCATACAGGTTCACGACGTCGGCGGGTTCATGGCCGACGAGAACGGCAACACCATCGACCGGCCGAGCGGCCATCCATACCTGCGCCTCACGCGCAAACTGGAACCGAACATGGTGTTGACGATAGAGCCGGGTCTCTATGTCATCGACATGTTGCTGGAAAATCTCATCGGCTCGCCCGGACATGAGATGATCAATCACAACAGGGTCGACTGGCTCCGCCCGTTCGGTGGCGTACGCGTCGAAGACAACGTGCGCGTGCTCGAAGACGGTTGCGAGAACTTCACAAGGGCTGCTTTTGCCGCTGCCTAGGCTAGGCCAGCGCATCCATTTTCTTTGCCAGTTTGAAGTCCAGCTCGGTGATGCCGTTGGCTTCGTGCGTGACCAGGTGTACGGTCACCTTGTTATAGACGTTCGACCATTCCGGATGGTGGTTGAGCTTTTCCGCCTCGATCGCGGCGCTGGTCATGAAACCGAAGGCGCGCACAAAATCCGGGAATTTGAAGTCCCGCGTCAGCTTGCCGTTTTCGAGTGACCATCCCTTCAGGCTCGCGAGCTTGTCCTCGACCTGGGCGCTGCTGAGTTTGTCGACCATGAGCTGTTCCTCCCTGAAGGTCAGGAAATATGACGTTGCTGGTGAGCTGCACGTTGATTCGCCAGGTTTTTTGCCTTGATGCGTTGCTTGACGCGGCGGCCTCGGCGGAGCAACGCAGGCCGCAGCCACTGGCCGAAGCGCGGAAACAGGTACGACAGGGTCGTCAGCAACCCGCTGACCGGCGGCATCGACCGTTCACGTTTGTCATTCACGGCGAGATTCATGATCACCGTCGCGACTTCGTCCGCCGTGCTGAGCGGTTGCGAGAACGTGATATCGGCCACTGCATCGATATTCGACATGATGAAGCCGGTATCGACAGGTCCCGGCGACACGGCGGCCACCTTGATGCCTGAACCCGCCAGTTCGTCTCCGAGCGCAAAGGTGAATGCCCGCAGTCCGAATTTGCTCGCCGAGTAGGTGGCTGCACCCATCACCGGCGTGCGGCCGGCCAGCGAGGCGACGTTGATGATTGCTCCGCTGCCTGCCTTGCGCAAATAGGGAATCGCAAGCCGGCAAAGGATGATGGGCGCCTTGAGGTTCACGTCGATCATGCGGCCGAGGTCTGCCGCTGCCACCTTTTCCACGGGCCCGCGCTCGTGGTAACCCGCGTTGTTGATCAGCAGGTGTATGTCACCGAACTCGGCTTCCGCCCTCTCGAACAGGCCGGCGCAGGCATCGGGATCGGCGACGTCCATCGCAACGACCAGAACGCGCGTTTTCTTACGCAGTTCCGCGGCAAGCCGTTCCAGGTTGTCGCGGTTGCGAGCCACCACCACCAGGTTGGCGCCGGCCTCGGCGAAGCGGCGTGCGACGGCAGCGCCAACGCCTTCGGAGCCGCCGGTGATGACGACGGTCCTGTTGTTGAAGTTGTGGTCCATTGATCGAGTCTAGCAGCCAGCCAGACTCGACGGGAACGATGCTGGCTAGAACCCCAGGTAGCCGCGGATCTTGCGCCAGAGAGACGTTTCCCAGCCGTACACCTCGAGCTGATCCGGATCGAGGGATGCCTCCGGCATCACCGTCGACGCCGGTATGGACTCGTTGGCGGCATCTTCGGAGCGCAATTCGAGTTTGCCGCGCAACCGCTCTCCAGACTGGGTCAGGCCGTCGACCGCAAGGCTCAGGCGCGGCAAAACCTGGTCGTCGACGATGTCGTCCAGAAACACCGCGTCGGGATCGAATGCATCCCTGTCGAGAACGATGCAGTCGGTAAATGCCTGTTCCTTACTGATGGGCTTGCTCCCGTATGGATTAGGGATGCCACTCTAGCGAGATCCGCCGCCGACTGCCGTGAGACCCTTCACAAGAAGGCCGTTACGACCGTGGTGTCCTTATCTGGTCCTGCTGGACCGAAGACGGGGTTCGCGAGCCGGAAGCGACCCGGCAATGATCGCCGCTACGGTTTCGCAGCGTGCTCGCTGTCCGCGCCCGGGCCCTCGACGAGTTGCACGATGGCCATGGGCGCCGAATCGCCGGGCCGCGGGCCGAGCTTCAGGATGCGCAGGTAACCGCCCGGGCGATTCCGGAAGCGCGGGCCCAGGTCCTTGAAAAGCTTGCCGACGACTTCCTTGTCCCGCAGGCGATCGTAGGCCAGGCGGCGTTTGGCGACGCCGTCTTCCCGTGCCAGTGTGATCAATGGTTCGACCACCCGGCGCAGTTCCTTGGCTTTCGGCAGGGTCGTCCTGATCGTTTCGTGGCGCAGCAGGGACGCGGCCATGTTGCGAAACATGGCTTTGCGGTGCGGGCTGTTGCGGCCCAAACGGCGGCCGGCTTTTTTGTGACGCATGGCGCTATGCCTTTCAAAAAACTGGGTCGGATCCGGCTATGCAGGTCCGACAAGGGGTTCAATACACTTTCAGTCGAAGGTCTGTTTCGAACTCACTTACATGACGACGTCGTGTTCCGGACGCAGACTCGCCGGCGGCCAGTTGTCGAGGCGCATGCCGAGGCCGAGGCCGTGCTGCTCGAGCACTTCCTTGATTTCGGTCAGTGACTTCTTGCCGAGATTCGGTGTGCGCAGCAGTTCCACTTCGGTCCGTTGCACCAGGTCGCCGATGTACATGATGTTCTCGGCTTTCAGGCAGTTCGCGGAACGCACCGTCAATTCGAGTTCGTCGACAGGGCGCATCAGGATCGGGTCGACCTGGCTCTCGGCCAGCGCCCCGGCCCCTTCTTCCTGGCCCTGCAGATCGACGAAGACCGACAGCTGGTCCTTCAGAATACTGCCGGCGCGGCGGATCGCCTCTTCCGGATCGATCGTGCCGTTGGTCTCGATGTCGATGATCAGCTTGTCCAGGTCGGTGCGTTGTTCGACACGCGCCGACTCCACGTCGTAGGTTACCCGATTGACGGGACTGAACGAAGCATCGAGTTGCAGGCGCCCGATCGGACCGGATTGTTCTTCGAACGCCGGCCGTTGCGTCGCCGGGCGATAGCCGCGGCCACGCTCCACTTTCAGGATCATGTTCAGTTCGCCGGCTTTCGTCAGGTTCGCGATCACGATGTCCGGATTCATGATTTCCACATCATGGTCCAGCTGGATGTCGGCTCCGGTCACCGGGCCCGGGCCTTTTTTGGAGACCCTGAGCTCTGCAGAATCGCGCGAATGCATGCGTACTGCGACCTGCTTCAGGTTCAACAGAATGTCGACGACATCCTCCTGGACACCCTCGATACTGGTGTACTCGTGCAGCACGCCCTCGATTTCTGCCTCGACGATGGCCGCTCCGGGCATGGACGAGAGCAGAATTCGGCGAAGGGCATTACCGAGCGTATGACCGTAACCGCGTTCAAACGGTTCGATCGTTACCTTTGCGTGCAATTCATCAACCGGCGAGACCTTGACTACGCGCGGTTTCAGAAATTCATGTATAGATTCCTGCATGGGTAAATACCCTCCTGGCTATTTCGAGTACAACTCGACGACAAGGTTTTCGTTGATATCCGGAAGTATGTCCTGACGGTCCGGCAACGACTTCAACACCCCTGCCATTTTTTTCGCATCGACTTCGACCCAGTCCGGCAGGCCGACCTGGCTCGCAATTTCCAAAGCGCTCTGGATGCGAAGTTGCTTTCTGGCTTTTTCGCGAATGCCGATCGAATCGCCGGCATTCACCTGCGCCGAAGGAATATTGACCACCTGGCCATTCACTTCGATGCCTTTGTGACTCACGAGCTGGCGCGCTTCGGCGCGCGTCGCAGCAAATCCCATTCGATAAACGACGTTGTCCAGACGCCCTTCCAGCAGCCGCAGCAGGTTCTCACCCGTGGACCCTTTCAGGCTCGAGGCCTTTTTATAGTAGTTCCGGAACTGGCGTTCGAGTATCCCGTACATACGACGCAGTTTCTGCTTCTCACGCAGCTGCATGCCGTAGTCGGAAAGCCGCGGCCGGCGCTGTGCCGCGCCACCGGGGGGCACTTCCAGCTTGCACTTCGATTCGAGCGGTCGGACACCGCTCTTCAAAAACAGATCCGTGCCTTCGCGACGGGACAGTTTGCACTTTGGTCCAAGATATCTTGCCATTGCTTAATCTCTATACGCGGCGTTTCTTCGGCGGACGGCAGCCGTTGTGAGGAATCGGGGTCACGTCCTCGATATTCTGGATACGAAAACCCAGGGCGTTCAGCGCGCGCACCGCGGATTCCCGGCCGGGGCCCGGTCCACGCACCCGAACGTCGACATTCTTGACGCCGAACTCGAGCGCCAGCCGGCCGGCCTTTTCCGACGCAACCTGCGCGGCGAACGGAGTCGACTTGCGCGAGCCGCGGAAACCGCAGCCGCCTGCGGTCGCCCACGACAGTGCGTTACCCTGCCGGTCCGTAATCGTGATAATCGTGTTGTTGAAGGACGCATGTATGTGCGCAATCGCGTCCACGACGTGCTTCTTGACCTTCTTGCGTTTTTGCGGTTCAGCCATCTCTGTGATCCTGTTATCGCGCCCGTTATCGCTTGATCGGGCGGCGTGGGCCCTTGCGCGTGCGCGCATTCGTGCGCGTCCGTTGACCGCGCACCGGCAGTCCGCGCCTGTGACGAATGCCCCGGTAGCAGCCGAGGTCCATCAAGCGCTTGATGTTCATCGAGGTTTCGCGGCGCAAATCGCCTTCGACGACGAATTTCGCGATTGCATTGCGGAGGCCCGCGACCTCTGGCTCCGCCAGATCTTTCACCTGGGTCGCCGGGTCGACGCCCGCTGTCTTGCAAATCTTCGTCGCCCGAGAGCGCCCGATACCGTAGATCGACGTCAGTGCAATCACGACGTGCTTGTTCAACGGAATATTGATGCCTGCTATACGTGCCACTGTTCGTACCTTATGGTTTAACCTTGCCGCTGCTTATGGCGCGCGTCGGTGCAAATCACCCGTACGACGCCATTGCGGCGGATGATTTTGCAGTTTCTGCACATTTTCTTGACCGATGCCCTGACTTTCATGGATTTTCTCCAAAACTCTCCATTTGCC
Organism: Woeseiaceae bacterium; assembly: GCA_050738315.1. Taxonomy (GTDB): domain Bacteria; phylum Pseudomonadota; class Gammaproteobacteria; order Steroidobacterales; family Woeseiaceae; genus IDS-8. The sequence continues at coordinate 10,940 of JBOHZD010000122.1, read as the reverse complement.
CTCAGCGTAGCTGACCACTCCGCCCGTAATTGCGCAGGTTGGCCTTCTGCATCATGCCTTCATACTGGTGACTCATTGCATGAGCCTGCATCTGAGCCATGAAATCCATCGTTACGACGACAAGAATCAGCAGCGACGTGCCACCAAAGCTGAATGGAACGCTGGGGTAAAACATCCGGACAAGTTCCGGCAGCAAACACACGCCGGCGACATAAAGCGCACCCCAGAACGTAAGGCGCGTAAGCACCTTGTCAATATAGTCTGCGGTCTGGGCACCCGGCCGAATACCCGGCACAAACGCGCCGGAGCGCTTCAGATTGTCCGCCGTCTCCTTGGAATTGAAGACGAGAGCGGTGTAAAAGAAACAGAAAAATATGATCATCGCCGCATACAGCAGCACGTAGATCGGTTGACCGGGCCCGAGGTTTGCGCCAATCGTCTGCAGGGTTCGCTGCACGAGGTTTGGATCCGTCGCCTGGCCGAAAAACTGCGCAATGGTCGCCGGAAACAGCAGGATACTGGACGCGAATATCGGCGGAATCACGCCGGACATGTTGATCTTGAACGGCAGATGCGTGCTCTGCGCCGCGTACATTCGTCTGCCCTGTTGCCGTCGCGCATAATTCACCGCGATGCGCCGCTGTGCGCGCTCCATGAACACGACAAAGGCCGTTGCCCCGATCGCGCCGAGCATCATCAGGATGGCGGTCCCCGATCCCATTTCGCCATTGCGCACGAGTTCCGCGGTACCCGCCACGGCGGCCGGCAGCCCGGCAACGATGCCGGCCAGGATGATCATCGAGATGCCGTTGCCGACGCCGCGCTCGGTAATCTGTTCACCGAGCCACATCAGGAACATCGTTCCGGTCACGAGCGTAATGCACGCTGTGATCAGGAAGGAGGAGCCTGGATTGACGACCACACCGGGCTGACTCTGCAACCACGAGGCGGCGGCAACCGACTGGAACAACGACAGCGCCACCGTGCCGAAGCGCGTGTACTGCGTAATCTTGCGCCTGCCCGACTCGCCTTCTTTGCGCAGTTGCTGCAAGGACGGCATGATCATGCTCGCCATCTGCATGATGATCGAAGCGGAAATGTAGGGCATGATGCCGAGCGCAAAGATGCCGAAACGCGCCAGGGCACCGCCGGAGAACATGTTGAACAGTGCCAGCATGTTGCCCGCCTGCTGATCGAAAAACGTCGCCAGCGCGGCCGGGTCTACACCCGGTACGGGAATGAACGTGCCAACACGGAAAATCACCAGCGCGCCCACGAGAAACGCCAGGCGCTTTTTCAGTTCGCCCATTTTTCCCGCCGCTTTCGCCGCGGTTGCCGGATTGTGAGTTGGCTTCTTTGCCACGTTCAGTCTCTGCTATCAGTCTTCAATACTGCCGCCCGCGGCTTCGATCGCCGCGCGCGCGCCTTTGGTTAACGCGAGTCCCTTGACCTTGACGGCTTTTTCCAGCTTGCCGGACGCGATCACCTTGACCTTGTCCGCCAACGCCGGAACCAACCGGGCCTTCTTGAGCACTTCCATGTCAATCACATCGGCGCTCGGGATCGCCAGTTCGTGCAGGCGCAGCTCCGCCGTATTCCTTTTCAGCAGCGAGGTGAAACCCACCTTGGGCAGACGCCGTTGCAGGGGCATCTGTCCGCCTTCGAAACCGACCTTGTGGTAACCGCCTGAACGGGCATGCTGACCCTTCTGGCCGCGTCCGCAGGTTTTTCCCTGGCCGGCCGAATGGCCGCGGCCCATCCGCTTGCCGTTCTTCTTCGAGCCTTTGCCAGGCGTCAATCCGTTCAGACGCATATCACACCTCCTCCACTGAAACGAGATGCGAAACCTTGTTGATCATGCCGCGGATTTCCGGCGTGTCGGAGACGGTTACGCTGTGACGAATCTTGCGCAGGCCGAGCCCCGTAATGCAGGCGCGATGAGCCTGCAGGCGCCCATGAACGCTCTTGGTCAGCGTAACCTTCAACTGTTTCGACTTCGTCATCGCTACTTCTCGTTTCTCTAATCCAATCCGGGCTCGAGTCAGGCCAGGATTTCCTTGACCTTCTTACCGCGCTTGGCCGCAATCGCTTTCGGCGAATGAATGTTCGACAAAGCGCCGATGGTCGCTCGTACGACGTTGATCGGATTGCGAGAGCCGTAACTCTTCGCCAGCACGTTGCGCACACCCGCGCACTCGAACACCGCACGCATGGCACCGCCAGCGATGATTCCGGTGCCTTCCGACGCCGGCTGCATATAGACGTAAGTGGCCCCGTGACGCCCCTTCCTCGCGTACTGCAGCGTCTCGTTGGTCAGATTCACTTTGATCATGTTCTTACGGGCGGCCTGCATCGCCTTCTGAATGGCGATCGGCACCTCGCGCGCCTTGCCGTAACCGAATCCGACCCGTCCGTTGCCGTCCCCGACCACCGTCAGTGCCGTAAAGCCGAACTGACGGCCGCCTTTCACGACTTTGGCAACGCGATTGACGGTAACCAGCTTCTCGAGGAAGTCGTCGGTGCTCTGTGATTGATCCATTCTTGCCATAATGTGGTCCTGACTCGCCGCGCTCGCGGCTGCCAACAAGTCCTCGTCCTAGAATTTCAAGCCCGCTTCGCGGGCCGCATCGGCCAGCGCCCTCACGCGGCCGTGGTAGCGAAAGCCCGAGCGATCGAAGGCCACGGTGTCGATACCCGCTGATTTCGCCTTTTCCGCAATACGGGCCCCGACAATCGCCGCCGCGGCGACGTTGCCGGTCACCTTCGTGCCCTTGCGTACGTCTTTCTCGAGCGTCGATGCGGCCGCCAGTACAGTGCCGCCGTCGGCTGCAATAATCTGGGCATAGATATGCCGCGGCGTGCGATGCACCGTCAGGCGATTGACCGCCAGTTGCGCGATCTTGGCGCGGCCTTTGCGGGCCCGGCGCAATCGATTCTGTTTCTTGTCCAGCTTCATAACCGTCTCGTTCAACTCATGCAGCCAGCGGCTGCAACATATGGACTATTTCTTCTTCGCTTCCTTGATGACCACGCGCTCATCGGTGTAGCGAACGCCCTTGCCCTTGTAAGGCTCCGGCGGACGCAAGCGGCGAATCTCGGCCGCCACCTGGCCGACCTGCTGTTTGTCGGCTCCGCGGATGACCACTTCCGTCTGACTGGGCGTTTCGATCGTTACTCCATCCGGTACGCTAAAAACAACCGGGTGCGAGTAGCCCAGGGTCAGGTTCAGTTTCTTGCCCTGGGACTGCGCGCGGTAGCCGACACCGACCAGTTCCAGCTTCTTTTCGAAGCCTTCGGAGACGCCGCGCACCATATTCGCGAGCAACGCGCGCGTTGTGCCGGAGACCGCCGTTGCAAAACGAGAGTGCGAGCGCCTCTTGACCGTCAGGGCATTGTCTTCGTGGATCACTTCGACCTCTGAATTCAACTTCAGCGACAACGCGCCCTTCTTGCCTTTGAGCGTCAGGGAGGTGCCGCTCACGCTACACTCGATGCCGCCAGGCAGCACGACCGGATTCTTAGCAACTCTGGACATAAATAAACCTCGTAACTTAAGGGTTCTGCCTCAGGAAACGATGCAAAGAACTTCGCCGCCAATGCCTTTTTCGCGTGCCTGGCGGTCGCTCATCACTCCGGCCGATGTGGACACGATGGCGACACCTAGCCCGCCGAGTACCTTGGGCAACTCTTGCTGACGGCGATAAATGCGGAGACCCGGTTTGCTGACCCTTTCGATCCGCTCGATGACAGGCGCACCTTCGAAATACTTGAGTTCGATTGTCAGTTCACTCTTGTTGCCATCGTCAGCCGTCGAATAAGCGGTGATATAGCCTTCGTCCTTCAGTACCTTGGCCACAGCGACTTTCGCTTTGGACGAGGGCATCGCGACGCTGACTTTACGAGCCTTCTGGCCGTTGCGAACGCGCGTCAACAGGTCGGAAATCGGGTCTGTCATGCTCATCGGTTGTCTCCGCTCACCAGCTTGCCTTGGTCAACCCGGGGATCTCGCCTTTCATCGCAGCTTCGCGAAGCTTGTTCCGGGCAAGGCCGAACTTGCGATACACACCGCGCGGACGGCCGGTAATCGCACAGCGACTGCGCATGCGCGTCGGACTTGCGTCGCGCGGCAACGCATTCAGCTTTGCCTGCGCTGCCAGACGCTCTTCGTCCGAACTCGAAACATTGCGAATGATTTCCTTGAGCAGGGCGCGCTTCTTGGCATAACGCTTGACGAGCTTCGCCCGTCTTTCCTCACGCTTGATCATCGACTTCTTGGCCATAAAAACCTTTACTCTATTTCTTGAATGGAAAGTTGAACGCTTCCAGGAGCGCCCGACCTTCGGTTGCATTGCGCGCGGTCGTGGAAATGGTGATGTCCATACCGCGGATCGCGTCGATCTGGTCGTAATTGACTTCGGGAAAAATAATCTGTTCCTGCACGCCCAGGCTGTAGTTGCCCTGCGCATCGAAGGAGCGTGAATTCAGTCCCCGGAAGTCGCGGATACGCGGAATGGCGATGTTCACCAGTCGATCGAGAAATTCGTACATGCGCTCACGTCGGAGCGTCACCTTGCACCCGATCGGATAACCGTCGCGAATCTTGAACCCGGCCACGGACTTGCGGGCCAGTGTCTTGACGGGCTTTTGTCCGGCAATTTTCTCCATGTCGCTCATGGCGTTATCCAGTACCTTGCGATCGGCCACTGCCTCGCCTACGCCCATGTTCAGCGTGATCTTGGTGATGCGCGGCACTTGCATGGAATTTTTCAGACCAAGCTTTTCCTTGATTCTGCCGTGCAATTCGCTGCGATACATTTCCTGCAATCTGGCCATGTCCTGTTACCTTCCGCCTGTCAGATGTCCACGACTTCGTCGTTGGACTTGAAGACGCGCACTTTTTCGCCGTCGTTTGACACACGTATTCCTATGCGATCGCCTTTCTTGGTTTTCGGGTTGAACACCAGGACATTGGAAATGGCGATTGGCATTTCCTTGTCGACGATTCCGCCCTCCACCGGAGGCATCGCATTCGGGTTCGCCTTCTGGTGCTTTTTCGCGATATTGACGCCTTCCACGCGCACGCGATCGTTGTCGAGCACGTCCAGCACGGTGCCGCGGCGACCCTTGTCTTTACCCGTAGTGACGATCACTTCGTCACCCTTTCTGATCTTGTTCATCCGTCCTTCCTCACCAACGCCCTACAACACTTCGGGCGCCAGCGAAATAATCTTCATGAACTTGCTGGTCCGGAGTTCGCGTGTCACCGGACCAAAAATACGCGTGCCGATCGGTTCGAGCCTGGCATTCAGCAGCACAGCTGCGTTGCCGTCGAAACGGATCAGCGATCCGTCCTTGCGGCGCACGCCCTTGCGCGTTCTGACGACGACGGCGTTATACACCTCGCCTTTCTTGACCTTGCCGCGCGGTATCGCGTCCTTGACGCTGACTTTGATCACATCGCCAACGGCGGCGTAACGGCGCTTCGACCCGCCCAGCACCTTGATGCACTGTATGCGTCTTGCACCCGAGTTGTCGGCTGCGTCGAGTACTGTCTGCATCTGAATCATGATGGCATCCCGTCAAACACTGTATTTTCTTTCCATTCTGTCGCCGTGAATCGCCGACTATTCTTCAGGGGCGCGTTCGATGACGTTAACCACACGCCATGACTTATGCCGCGAGATCGGCCGGCATTCGCTGATCTCGACGCGGTCACCGGTCTTGCACTCGTTGTTTTCGTCGTGCGCCATGACCTTGCTCGTGCGGCGAACATACTTTCCGTACGCCGGATGCCGTATCAGCCGTTCAATCGCCACCGACACCGATTTGTTCATCTTGTCGCTGACGACTCGGCCCACAACGGTGCGCTGAACGATTTTCTCCGCTTCCTTCGATCCGTCGCTCATTGGTCGCTACCTTTTCGTGCCAGCTCGTTCAAAACGGTTTTTACCCTCGCAATCTCCTTGCGCACCCGGCCGTGCTCATGCGGCCGCGCCAACCTTCCCGAAGCCTGTTGCATGCGAAGATTGAATTGTTCGCGGCGGAGCTTCAGCAATTCGTCGCCGAGTTGCACTTCCGACATCGATCTGAGTTCGCTGGCCTTCATCACATCACCTGCCGGGTTACGAAAGCAGTCGGGAACGGCAGCTTGGCGGCTGCCAGTCGAAAGGCCTCGCGTGCGATCTCTTCGGTCACGCCTTCCATTTCATAGAGCATCCGTCCGGGCTGAATCTGGCACACCCAGTATTCGACATTGCCCTTGCCCTTGCCCTGGCGTACTTCCAGCGGCTTCTTGGTCACCGGCTTGTCCGGAAATACCCGGATCCAGATTTTGCCGCCGCGCTTGATGTGGCGAGTCATGGCACGCCGCGCCGCCTCGATCTGCCGCGCCGTCAGACGGCCGCGCTCGAGCGCCTTCAGTCCGTATTCGCCGAACGATACGTCGCTGCCGCGTTGCGCCAGTCCGCGGTTGCGCCCCTTCATCTGCTTACGAAATTTTGTTCGCTTTGGCTGTAACATTGTGCTTTCCTGATTTCGCGGTAACGCTGTCCTGCGCTATCTGCCGGCCGCGGCGGCTTCCTGCGGTTCCGACACGGCCGCGTCGGGCTTGTCGAACACCTCGCCTTTGAATATCCAGACCTTCACGCCGATTACACCGTAGGTCGTGCGCGCTTCGGCGAATCCATAGTCGATATCGGCACGGAACGTGTGCAGCGGCACGCGTCCCTCGCGATACCATTCGGAACGCGCGATCTCCGCGCCGTTCAGGCGCCCGCCGACTTTGACCTTGATGCCCTCGGCGCCGACCCGCATCGTGTTCGTGACCGCGCGCTTCATCGCACGCCGAAACATCACGCGCCGCTCGAGTTGCTGGGCAATGCCTTCGGCGACCAGTTGCGCATCCAGCTCCGGTTTTCTCACTTCGCTGATGTTGATGCGCACATCGTGGATACCCATGCCGAGCAGTTTTGCCGCCTCGGCGCGCAGCTTTTCGATGTCTTCACCCTTCTTGCCGATGACGATTCCCGGGCGTGCCGTATAGATCGTGATATTGGCCTTTTTCGCCGGCCGCTCGATGTGGATACGGCTGACAGAAGCATCCTTCAGCTTGTTCTTCACGAACTCGCGCAGTTGATGATCCGTGCGAACGTATTCCGGAAACGTCTGCGAATTGGCATACCACTTGGACGCCCAGTCCTTGACGATCCCCAAGCGAATACCCGTTGGATGTACTTTCTGACCCATGCAATTCTCTCGATGTTTATCCGGTTTACTCGTCGCCCACGCAAATCGTTATATGACTGTTGCGCTTGAGGATCCTGGCACCGCGGCCTTTCGCCCGTGCCCGGTATCGCCTGAACGTCGGCGCTTCGTTCACTTCGATCGTCGAAACTTTCAGCTCGTCGATATCCGCGCCGTGATTGTGCTCCGCATTGGCAATTGCCGACTCCAGCACTTTCTTGACAATTCGTGCACTCTTTCGCGGCGTAAAAGCCAGCGTTCGCAATGCCTCATCGACATTCTTGCCGCGGATCGCATCTGCCATAAGGCGGCATTTCTGCGGTGAAATCCGCGCGTACCTCAACGTTGCTGCTACCTGCATGACCGACTCCTCCGCAGAACTATTTAGGGGTTTTCCGATCGCCGGAATGACCTCTGAAGGTTCGTGTAACGGCAAACTCGCCCAGCTTGTGGCCTACCATGTTTTCCGAAATGAGCACAGGCACGTGCTGCCGTCCGTTATGCACGGCAATCGTCAATCCAACCATGTCCGGCAGCACCATCGAGCGTCGCGACCAGGTCCTGATCGGACGCCGGTCGTTTGCTTTCGCGGCGACCGCAACCTTTTTCGCCAGGTGCGTATCGATAAACGGGCCTTTTCTGACTGAGCGTGGCACTTCTGCTAAATCCTCTGTCGTTTCATTCGCAGAGCCTTCACCCTGCTCCACTGTCCTACCAACAATTCCGTTACTTCTTCTTCCTGCGGCGAACGATCATACGGTCCGTGCGCTTGTTCCCGCGGGTCTTGTAACCCTTCGTGGGCGTGCCCCAGGGACTGACCGGGTGCCGGCCGCCCGAAGTCTTGCCCTCACCGCCTCCGTGCGGATGATCGACAGGGTTCATCGCCACGCCGCGCACCGTCGGCCGAACGCCTCTCCAGCGCTTTGCGCCGGCCTTGCCGAGCTTGCGCAGGTTGTGTTCGCCGTGGCCGACCTCACCGATCGTCGCGCGACATTCGATGTGTATACGGCGCGCCTCACCCGAGCGCAGGCGCACGGTTGCATACGCGCCTTCGCGGGCGGCAATCTGAGCCGCGGCGCCGGCAGAACGCGCGAGTTGCCCGCCTTTGCCCGGCTTCATCTCGACACAATGCACCGTGGTGCCGACCGGAATATTCTTGAGCAGCAGGGCATTGCCCGGTTTGATCGGCGCCTCGTCGCCGCTCATGATCGGTGTGCCCGCCTCGATACCTTGCGGCGCCAGAATATAGCGACGCTCGCCGTCCGCGTACTTGATCAACGCCAGGTGCGCGCTTCGATTCGGATCGTATTCGAGGCGTTCGACGACACCGGGAATACCGTCCTTGTCGCGCTTGAAATCGACCAGCCGGTACCGCTGTTTGTGGCCGCCGCCCTGGTGACGAACCGTCATTCGACCGCTGTTGTTGCGGCCGCCGGTACGGGACTTTTTCGTGACCAACGCGCTGTGCGGCTTGCCTTTGTGCAGCCCGGGCGTCTTGACCGAGATCGTAAATCGTCGGCCCGCCGATGTCGGTTTGGCTTTGTGCAGTGACATTGTCTCTTACCGTTTTCCTGTACCGTCGTGCGTTATTCAACGCCAAGGAAGTCGATCTGGCTTCCTTCAGCCAGGCGCACGTACGCCTTTTTCCAGGTATTCCGCTGGCCCGAGTTCGTGCCGTGGCGCTTGATCTTGCCGCGGCAATTGATGACCGTTACGGCGTCGACTTTCACGCTGAACAACAACTCGACCGCCTGACGAATCTCGGCCTTGGTCGCATCCGGACGCACCTTGAAGACGATCTGATTGTGTGCATCGCCGACAATCGTGCTTTTTTCCGACAGGTGCGGGCTGTAAATAACGTTCATCAGCCGTTCCTGGTGCTGGCTGGCACTCATGAAAGGCGCTCCTCGATCAATTTCAGTGCCGGCAACGTGATCAGCACCTTTTCGAATCTCATCAACACGACCGGATCGATCGCGGATGCATCGCAAATGCCGACATTCGGCAAGTTACGGGCCGACAGAAATACTTTCTCGTCGAATGCCTCATTGACGATCAGCACATTGGCGAGGCCCAGCTTTTTCAGCCTGGCGGAGAGCTCCCTCGTTTTCGGTGCATCCATCGAGAGCGACTCGGTCACGACCAGGCGATCCTGCCGCACGAGTTCCGAAAATACCGAACGCAACGCGCCGCGATACATCTTGCGGTTGACTTTCTGTCCGTAGTCACGGGGCCGGGCGGCAAATGTGCGTCCACCGCCAACCCAGATCGGACTGCGAATGCTGCCGGCGCGCGCGCGCCCGGTCCCTTTCTGCCGCCAGGGCTTCACGCCGCCGCCGCTGACCCGGGCGCGATTCTTTTGCGCACTCGTGCCGGCGCGTGCGCCTGACAGAAACGCGGTGACCACTTGGTGCACCAGCGGCTCGTTGAATTCCGCGCCAAAGGCGCTGTCCGCGACATCGACACTGCCGCTGCCCTGCAACTTGAGCTTCATTGCCGGCCCCCGTTATTGCCGGCGCCCTTGATCGCCGGCCGAATGAGCACGCGCCCACCGCTGTGACCCGGCACGGCGCCCTTGACCAGGATCAGGTTGCGTTCGGCATCGACCCGGACCACTTCGAGGTTTTGCACCGTGCAGCGCACCTTGCCCATGTGACCGGACATCTTCTTGCCCTTGAACACGCGGCCGGGCGACTGGTTCTGGCCGATCGAACCGGGCGCCCGGTGGGACAGCGAGTTACCATGCGTCGCATCCTGCATGCTGAAGTTGTGGCGCTTCACCGTGCCGGCAAAGCCCTTGCCGATGGTCGTCCCGATGACATCGACCTTCTGGCCCGCCTGGAAGAGGTCCACCTTGAGTTCATGGCCGGGTTCGAAATCGCCCCGGTCGCCGTCATCGAGGCGAAATTCCGTCGTGAGGTCGCCTGCTTCCACTTTGGCTGCGGCATAGTGCCCGGCGGCCGGCCTGGATACACGTGACGCCTTGCGCGTGCCCGCAGATACCTGCAACGCGCGGTAACCATCGGTCTCCACGGTTTTCTGCTGCGTAATGCGGTTCGGCTGTGCCTCGATGACGGTGACCGGGATCGAATCGCCGTCATCGGTAAAGACACGCGTCATGCCACACTTGCGGCCAACAAGGCCCATCGTCATAACAACCACCTCGCACCGACTTCGATTGGCCGGCGCCTTCTATTCGGAACGAAAACTTGTTACGGCACCGACTACGATTGGCCGGCGCTCCATCGCTCAAACACACGAAAGGGTCAGCGCCATCGCCGGGAACATTTCACGATGTTCCGATGCTGCGGAGCTGACCCCACTCCGGTCATATGACCGGTTTCCCGGGATTTGCCGAGTACGCCATTGGTTCTCTGGCGACCTAACTTCCGGCGCCACAGAGCATTGGCTTTGTGACCCCGTTCGCGAACCTGGCCGACTCCCGGCCCGGCCAAGTCCTGTCGAGCCGGTTATTATACCGTCCGCAAGTCCCCTGACAAGCGCAAAGCGCCGAGCAGCCCCTTTTTTGCACCCTCCGGGACCAGGGAGAACAGCCTTCCACCCGGAATTGGCGGTACCAGCACCTCCAGCGACGTCCGGAAGGAGCCTGGAGCGGGGAGGCCTTTTTCAGGATCGTGCGAAACAGGGATGTTTCGCCCGAAGCCTACAGGGACGTATTCACGGCGTTCCTGAAAAGG
>JBOHZD010000121.1:0-17474 GCA_050738315.1 Woeseiaceae bacterium | reverse complement strand
CACCGGTATGTGGGCGGTGCAACTCGGCAGTTTCTCCAACAAGGCGAATGCCGAAAGGCTGGCGGCGGGACTGCGGGAGAAAGGTTACGCGGCTTTTTTAAGCGAATTGCACACCGGTTCCGGAGATTTGCACCGAGTGCGGATCGGGCCGCAGGAGGATCGCGACAGCGCGGAGGCCGTTGCGGCGCGACTCGGCCAGGATGGGCAGAAAGGACAGGTCGTTCCACATCCGTGATGCGGTTCGTTCTGCTAGAATCCGGCCACATTGCCATGCCACCTGACCTGCCGTACGGGGCTTGCTCCCGGGCCACGGAATAGATATTCATTGCCGATGCCGATTGCAGACATTGTCATTGCCGTTGCGATCGTGATTTCCATTGTTGTCGGAATCTTTCGCGGGTTCGTCAAAGAGGCGCTGTCGATCGTCTCCCTGCTGGTCGCCGTCTGGGCCGCGATGTACTTCGGCGCAGACGCGGGACGCCTGGGCGAGAACTGGATCAGTTCGGAAGGACTGCAGCTCTGGTTCGGCCGGATACTTATCTTTGTCGTGATACTGGCGATCGGCGGCCTGCTCGGATGGGGCATTTCCAGGCTGGTACGCCTGTCCATTCTGAGCGGGGCCGATCGTGCGCTCGGCGCCGTGTTCGGTTTTTGCCGCGCCGCGGTATTGACCGGCGTGTTCGTCATCGGAGGGCAATTGGCAAGCTTTGACAAGGACCAGTGGTGGCAGAGTTCGAGGCTGATTCCCTTCGGCGCGGTCGTTGCCGACTGGCTGCGCGTGATGGCGCCCAAAGGCGTCGACATGCTGCAACCTGACGAACCGGCGCCCGAAGAGCCGGCCGAGCAACTCTGATCCGGATGACCTGATGTGCGGTGTTGTCGGAATTGTCGGTAAAGGCGCGGTCAACCAGGCGATCTACGATGCGCTGACCGTGCTGCAACACCGCGGCCAGGACGCCGCGGGCATCGTCACCTGGGGCGCTGACGGACTCTCGGTGCGCAAAAGCAATGGACTGGTGCGCGACGTGTTTCATCAGCGGCACATGCTGCGGCTCACCGGCAACGTGGGGCTGGGGCACGTGCGTTATCCGACAGCGGGCGGTGCGCAGGCAGCCGAGGCGCAGCCGTTCTATGTCAACTCACCTTATGGCATCTGCCTCGCGCACAACGGCAATCTGACCAATTTCGACGAACTGGCCGAACTGCTGATTCGCCAGGATCGCCGCCACCTGAGCACCGGATCCGATTCCGAGGTGCTGTTGAACGTATTTGCGCACGAGTTGCAGAGCCGCACGAACGGACGCCCGGGGCCGCAACAGATATTCGATGCCGTGGAAGCGCTGCACCGCCGCTGTTCGGGCGGTTACGCCGTCGTCCTCATGATCATCGGCCATGGCATCGTCGCCTTTCGCGACCCGAACGGGATTCGCCCCCTGATCATGGGACAGCGCGAGACAGCGGACGGCACCGAATACATGGTCGCTTCGGAAAGCGTCGCGCTCGACATACTGCAATTCAAGAAGTTGCGCGACGTGCGCCCCGGCGAGGCGATCTTCATCGAGAACGCCGGCGTCCTGCACAGCCGCGAACACGAGGGTCCCGTAAGATATGCGCCGTGTATTTTCGAGTTCGTCTATTTCGCCCGGCCCGATTCCATCATCGACAATCTGTCGGTGTACAAGGCGCGCCTGCGCATGGGTGAGGAACTGGCGGGGCAGATCGTGCGCGAATGGCCGGATCACGACATCGACGTCGTCATTCCGATTCCCGACACCAGCAGAACGTCGGCGGTGCAGACGGCATACCATCTCGGCGTCAAGTATCGTGAGGGATTCATCAAGAACCGCTATATCGGGCGCACCTTCATCATGCCGGGCCAGGCGGAACGCGCACAGTCGGTGCGCAGGAAACTGAACGCGATCGACCTGGAATTTCGCGGCAAGAACGTGTTACTGGTCGACGATTCGATCGTCCGCGGCACGACTTCGAAGCAGATCATCAAGATGGCGCGCGAAGCCGGGGCCCGCCGAGTCTATTTCGCCTCCGCGGCGCCGCCGGTCCGCTACCCCAACGTCTATGGCATCGACATGCCGGCCGCCTCCGAACTGATCGCGAACGGCCGCTCGGTCCGGCAAGTACAGGAGCTGATCGGCGCCGATCGACTCATTTATCTCGACCTGCACGGCCTGGTGCGTTCGGTCCGGCACGACAATTCGCAGATCTCCGAGTTCGACACCTCCTGCTTTTCCGGCGAATACGTCACCGGGGATGTCACGCCGGAATATCTGCAAAGACTGGAAAAGGTCCGCAGCGACCATGCCAAAAAAAAGCGCAACGGCCATCTGCGCGCGACAGCCGGTCCCGTGGAGGGAACCGCCGCAGGCAAAAAAGCCATGGCATGAACATCAGGATCATGATTATCGACGGGCATGCCGATTTCCGGACCCTGTTGATGCATCATGTCACGACACACTGGCCGGAAGCGGTCATCTCCGCTTTCGATCCGACCGCGGCCGGGCATCTGCCGGACGAATTCAGCGGCGCCGGCAACGACATCGTCCTGCTGGGAGACAATCATGGAAACCGCAGCAGCATCCAGACGCTGAAAAAATTCCTGAAGGTGCCGGGATTCCCACCGGTTGTGTATTTCTGCAGCAGCAAGGAAATGAAACTCGAAGCGACCCGGGCCGGCGCGCAGGGCGTCTTCATCCGCAATCGAATCAGGCACGACGAGCTGATCGTCAGACTTGGCCAGATCCTGCGCGCGCGGCGCCGCATGGCATCGACCGACTCCCTGTTCGTCGGCGACCTCCGCACCGGCATTCATCCGCTCGTCAAAGGTTATCGTTTTCTGGACAAACTCGCCGCGAGCTCGCATTCCGCCGTGTACCTGGCCGAAAAAGAAGGCACGGGTACCAGGATGGTGCTCAAGGTGCTGCGCCAGGTACCCGATCTGTCCGACGGTATCGGGGCCTTTGACCGGTTTCTGCAGGAGTACGAGATGATCGCCGAACTCGATCATCCGAACATCGTGAGGATCTACGATCTCGGCGTCAGCGACGATCACGCCCACATCGCAATGGAATACCTGTCCGGCGGCGATCTCAAGCAACGAATGCGTGACGGGATCGCGGAAGCCGACGCGGTGTCGTATACGCGGCAGATTGCGAGCGCACTCGGCAAGATTCACTCGGTCGGCATCCTGCACAGGGATCTGAAGCCGGGCAATATCATGCTGCGCGACGACGGCAGCCTGGTGCTGATCGATTTCGGTCTAGCCAAACGCATGCGGCTGCAGCAGGAGATGACGGACAGCGGCGAGATTTTCGGCACACCTTATTATATGAGCCCGGAGCAGGGTCACGCCGAGGAGGTCGACACACGCAGCGACATTTACGGCCTCGGGGTCATGTTCTACGAGATGCTGACCGGCGACAAGCCGTACAAGGCGGACAATGCGATGGGCATCATCTACAAGCACGGCCACGCACCGATACCGCTGTTGCCGCAGCGGCTGGCACAGCACCAGGCGCTGATCAATCTGCTGCTCGCGAAAAAGCCGGATGACCGGTTGCAGACGGCCGACGAGATCGTCGAATGGCTCACACCGATATAACACCCGCCGGGATCGCCGGCTTTTTCGAGACGAGAACGCCGGATGCCTGGGTGCGGGAAGCCTGCGGCCGTTTACCCGAATTGTTGCAGGATCACGCAAATTGCGAATTGAAAGCCGCATCGACCGCGCTCGGTTTCATATACCGTTATCCGGAGCGCACTTCGCTTGCACAACGCATGTCGCGGCTGGCGCGCGAGGAACTCAGGCACTACGAGCAGGTCAGGCGCCTGCTCGACGAATTGTCGGTGCCGTTCGAGCGCTTGTCGGCGTCCCGTTACGCAGCGACGCTGCGGCAGGCCGTACGGCAAAAGGAACCGGAACACCTGCTCGACATGCTGCTGGTAGGCGCCCTGATCGAAGCACGTTCCTGCGAACGATTTGCGGCGCTCGCCCCGCATTTGCCGGCAGGTCTCAGCGATTTCTATGAGTGTCTGCTGGTGTCCGAAGCCAGGCACTTTGAGCATTACCTGGCGTTTGCCAATGAGGAAACGTCGAGCAGCAACGAGGTGCTCGAAAAACGCCTGGCCGAGCTGAAGTCGATCGAGGCAGAGCTGATCACGCAACCCGACGCGCAATTCCGCTTTCACAGCGGTGTGCCGGTGGGATGGTGCCAGCGCACGGTCACCGGGCGACAAACCCTCAAAACACCGACTGACGCCGCTCCCTGCTAACGCCGCTCCAGCACCCCCAATACCGGCCCGCTGCCGTTCCAGCGCACCACGCTGCCCTGGCTATACCAGTCGCCCAGCACGATCCGCGTCGCCGGGCGTCCGTTGAGCATGAAGCCGTGCACGTCCGGCCGGTGCGTGTGCCCGTGTAACAGAGTCCGCACCTTGTGTTGCCGTAGCAGGCCTTCAACAGCACCCTGGTTGACATCGGATATCTGGAGATCGATCGAACCGCCGTGCGCTTCGCTGTCCGCGCGCGCCTGTTCGGCAATCGCGCGCCGCTCGGCGACCGATTTCCGTAGCATCATCGCCTGCCAGGCCGGGTCGCGGGTGATGCTGCGAACCTCCTGGTACTTGACGTCATCCGTACACAAAGCATCGCCGTGACTGAGCAACACATCGCGGCCATAGAGTTCCAGTGACCAGGGGTCGGGCAACAGACGGACGCCGGTTTCCTCGGCGAACCGGTCGCCGATCATGAAATCCCGGTTGCCGTGCATGAAAGAGACCGGCACGCCGCGGTCCGTAAGCGCGCGGATGGCCCGTTTCATTTCGGCGTAATAGGGATTCGGATCGTCGTCGCCGATCCAGTACTCGAACAGGTCGCCGAGGATATAAAGCGCATCCGCCGCCGGCGCTTCATGTGCGAGAAACGACAGGAACTGCTCGCCGATCTCGGGCCGGTTGGCCTCCAGGTGCAAATCCGAAATGAACAGCGTGGTCATTAACGGGAGCTCTTGATCAGACCGCTGCCGCTGCGGCTGCCGGAAAGAGGGACATGTTCATCCACCATACCAAACGCGGCCTTGCCGCTAAAGCCGTCTGCAAGCCCTGCTTTCCTGCAAGGTCGACCGGCGGAAACGCCTAAATACCTGAATTGACTGGCCACAGGGTGGCCCGTATCATCGTGCCCCCGCGCGAGGCCGGATGGCCTGCCAGCGCGGAGGCGAGTTCGGCGGCGGGGCATGGCGCAGCCTGGTAGCGCATCTGCTTTGGGAGCAGAGGGTCGCAGGTTCAAATCCTGCTGCCCCGACCAACCATTCGCATTATTGAACGGATACTCAGGAGAATTGTAAGCAGTAGATAGCGCCCGTAGCTCAAGCGGATAGAGCATCGGCCTTTGAAAGAGGAGCCTGCAGCGGGAAACAGAACCGCTGCAGTGGACTGCACTGTAACGGGGAACCCTTAACAGATGATGCTGATGGCAATCCCGTGGAAACCTGCGGTCGAAAGTCGAGCGAAGCGAGTGTGCTTTGCGGCCGATTATCGCAGGGCTCCGTAGAGACTATACGTGCGGCGCCTGAGATGGCGAAGAGATAGTCCAGACCACAAACCCGCCTGTCGGGGCCGCGAAAGCGGTAGTTGGTAAGCTAAGCCGAGGGTTGCAGGTTCGAGTCCTGCCGGGCGCACCAACCGGCTGCAAAAATAGCCGCAAATTCCGATATCATTATGGGTCGGAAAGTCGCTGCCGGGACCAGGGATGTCAGGCACGAAATCAGAACGATGGTGGGCGTAGCTCAGTTGGTAGAGCCCCGGGTTGTGATCCCGGTCGTCGTGGGTTCGAGTCCCATCGCTCACCCCAATCTTTGGGGGTAAGGGTTGTCGAGGGTCGCCCGCATGGCGGGCTCCTGCAGGGGGAGACATCACCGCAAATACGGGCCTCTAGCTCAATTGGTAGAGCAGTGGACTCTTAATCCATTGGTTCGGGGTTCGAGTCCCCGGGGGCCCACCAATGTTGCAACGCGATCCTGTGTCCGGCCTGCCGGGCTGGTCTGCATTGACCCCTGCTTTTTCGCGTTATAATGACAAGTGGGATAGGCAGCGCCGAAACAAGACACGGCATCGAGTGAAGCGAAAGTGGCGGAATTGGTAGACGCGCTGGATTTAGGATCCTGTGGGGCAACCCGTGAGAGTTCGAGTCTCTCCTTTCGCACCAGCCTCCAGCGATCACCACAAAAATTTGGAAAATCAAATAGTTAAAGTGCATAGCCAGTCCCGCTCGACACCACGGCCGGGCTTACATTCAGGATTCAGTCAATGAGGGTCACTGTCGAGGCGACGAGTACACTTGAGCGGCGCATGCGCGTGCTGCTGCCAGCCGAGCGTATTGAAAAAGAAATCGAATCGCGCCTGAAAAAGGTCGGCCGGACCGCCAGGATCAAGGGTTTCCGGCCGGGCAAGATTCCGCCCAAGGTGGTGCGGCAGCGCTACGGCGGGCAGATCCGGCAGGAAGTGCTGTCCGACCTGATGCAAAAGAGTTACAGCGACGCGGTCCAGCAGGAAAAGCTCAACCCGGCGGCAGGCCCGAGAATCGAGCCTGAGGTCACCGGCAACGGCCGCGACTTCGCCTATGTTGCAACCTTCGAGGTACTGCCGGAAGTCAAGCTCAAAGATCTCGACCGCATCGAGGTGGCACGTCCCGAGGTTGCCATCGCGGATGAGGATCGCGAAGACATGCTGCTCAATCTGCGCCAGCAAAAGGCCACCTGGGAACCGGTGGAGCGGGCCGCGAAAGAGGGCGATCGCGTCATTGTCGATTTCACCGGCACGCTGAAGGGCGAGCCGGTCAGGGGCGGGCAGGGTTCCGCAGTTCCCGTGATCCTCGGGCAGGGCCAGATGCTGCCCGACTTCGAGAAAGCGTTGTTCGACGTCAAGGCAGGCGATGAGAAATCCTTCAAGGTGAAGTTTCCGAAGGATTACCATGCGACTGACCTGGCTTCGAAAAAGGTCGATTTCACGGTCAGGGTGCATCGGGTAGAGGAACAGCAACTGCCGCCGCTGGATGACAGCCTGGCCGCCATGTACGGAGTGGACGACGGCGGACTGGAGCAATTGCGCACCGACGTTGTCGCCAACATGCGGCGCGAAGCGGACGAAAAAATCGCGGCGGACGTGAAAAATCAGGTCATGAACGGCCTGCTGGAAACCAATTCGATTGACATTCCGAACTCGCTGACGCAGCAGGAAATGCATGCACAACAGCATGACGCCATGCGAAGGCTGGGAATCGACGATCACGACAAGGCGCCCCCGATCGAGAACTTCAGGAAATCGGCAGAGCGCAGCGTGCGTTTGGGCCTGTTGTTACGGCAGGTGATCGAGGACAACGATCTGCGGGTCGATCCCGAACGGGTCAAGCGTAAAATCGAGGATATCTGTTCCGGCTATGAACAGCCCGGGGAGATGGCCGCCAGTTATTACGGCAATGCGCAGATCATGGCACGGCTCGAACCGGTCGTCCTGGAAGAACAAGCGGTCGATTGGCTGGTCGAACAAGGTAAGGCAACGAGCAGGAAAGTCAGTTTCAAGGAATACATGAAGCCCTGACAGGGCATGGTGTACGACCGGAGGCCGCAAGGCCCCGGGTTTCTTCGCGCAAGGATAGGAAACCGCATGAGCACCCAAGCATTGAACCTCGTACCGATGGTCGTCGAGCAGACGGCCCGTGGAGAGCGTGCCTACGATATTTACTCCCGATTGCTGAAGGAGCGGCTCATTTTCATCGTCGGGCCGGTCGAGGATCACATGGCCAACCTGGTGGTCGCGCAGCTCCTCTACCTGGAATCGGAGAATCCCGACAAGGACATACAGCTCTACATCAATTCACCCGGCGGGTCGGTCACGGCCGGCTTGTCGATCTACGACACGATGCAATTCATCAATTGCGACGTGAGCACCATTTGTGTCGGCCAGGCCGCCAGCATGGGCGCGCTGTTGCTCGGCGGTGGCAAAAAAGGCAAGCGTTTTGCACTGCCGCATTCAAGGATTATGGTACATCAGCCCAGCGCCGGGTTTCAGGGACAGGCGACGGATATCGACATTCACGCACGGGAAGTGCTGGAATTGAAACGCCGCCTGAACGAGATCATGGCCCGCCACACCGGCCAGCCGCTGGAGAAAATCGACAAGGATCTCGACCGTGACAACTTCATGAGCGGCGAGGCGGCCGTCAAATATGGCCTCATCGACACCGTGCTCGAGCAGCGCAGCGAGATGCCCAGCAAAATTAAAGGAAAAACAGAGTAATTTCATGCGCTTAACGGTGCCAACCTTGATGAATGAGACCTGGCCCGCATTCCTCACAGAAATGCGGCCCAGCACTTTGCGCGCCTTGTTGCGTGCATGTTATATACACTGTCAGTCGTCACGGCCTGATTCCGGAATTTCAGAGGCTAGCCTGGTATGAGCGATGATTCCCGCGGTAAGAACGAGGATGGAAAGCTCCTCTATTGTTCTTTTTGCGGCAAGAGCCAGCACGAAGTTCGCAAGCTGATCGCGGGACCGTCCGTTTTCATCTGCGATGAGTGCGTCGAACTCTGCAACGACATCATTCGCGAGGAACTCGAGGATTCGGGTGAGACCGGCCGGGACAAACTGCCGAAGCCGCAGGAAATCAAGGCCGTACTGGACGAGTACGTCATCGGTCAACAGCGCGCGAAGAAAGTACTCTCCGTCGCGGTTTACAATCATTACAAACGGCTCGACGATCGCAACAGCGATCGCAGCAAAGACGATACCGAACTGGCGAAAAGCAATATTCTGCTGATCGGTCCGACCGGCTGCGGTAAGACGCTGCTGGCGGAAACGCTCGCCCGACTGCTGAACGTTCCGTTCACGATCGCCGACGCGACCACGCTGACGGAAGCAGGTTATGTCGGCGAAGACGTCGAGAACATCATTCAAAAGCTGTTGCAGAAATGCGATTACGACGTCGAGAAGGCGCAGACGGGCATCGTCTACATCGATGAAATCGACAAGATTTCCAGAAAGTCGGATAACCCGTCAATCACCCGCGACGTGTCGGGCGAAGGCGTGCAACAGGCGCTTCTGAAGCTCATCGAGGGCACGATTGCGTCGGTCCCGCCGCAGGGCGGCCGCAAACACCCGCAGCAGGAGTTCCTGCAGGTCGATACCAGCAATATCCTGTTCATTTGCGGCGGCGCGTTTGCAGGCCTCGAGAAAATCATCCTGAACCGCTCTTCGAAGAGCGGCATCGGTTTTATCGCCGAGGTCAAATCCGAAGGGGCGAGGCAAAGTATCGGCGAGCTTCTGAACGAGGTCGAGCCGGAGGACCTGATCCGCTTCGGCCTGATCCCGGAGTTCGTCGGCCGCCTCCCGGTGGTTGCGACGCTGGAAGAACTGGATGAAGACGCGCTGGTCAGTATTCTGCTCGAACCCAAGAACGCATTGACGAAACAGTATCGCAAACTGTTCGACATGGAAGGTGTCGACCTCGAATTTCGCGACGACGCACTGCGCGCGGTGGCGAAACGCGCGATGAAACGCAAGACGGGCGCCAGGGGTCTCAGAACCATACTGGAAAGCGTCCTGCTCGATACGATGTACGATTTGCCGTCGAGCACGACGGTGAAGAAGGTCGTTCTTGACGAAGCGGTGGTGATCGGCGAGACCAAACCTTACGTTATCTACGAATCCGAAGAACCGCCGACGGTCAACCTCGAACAGCAGCGCCGTCCGACGGGTTCGGATCGCTAGTGCCGACGCATCGCTCAAGTCGCAGACTTCACCTGCCTGGAGATCGACCTTGATTTCAGGCGAAACGGACGCATGTTTCGCCTGATACGCCGTCCGGAGGCGGCCCCACGAAGTCCCGCTGCGACTGGTCGCATCCGGGGCGGCAAATCCACACAAGCGAGGACGATCTGTGTCTGAGAAAGAGCCTGCCACCCGCACCGACATCGAATTGCACGATGAGCAACGCACAGGCGAACCCGCGAGCGCGCCCGAAGGCGCCCCGGGCGTACCGGTGCTGCCGTTGCGGGATGTCGTTGTCTATCCGCACATGGTCATCCCGCTGTTCGTCGGCCGCGAAAAGTCGATCGTGGCGCTCGACCGTGCGATGGCGAGCGGCAAGCAGATCCTCCTGATCGCACAGCAGAAGGCCGACCTCGACGATCCGGCCGCCGAAGACCTGTACGAAGTGGGCACTCTTGCGACGATCCTGCAGCTCCTGAAGTTGCCGGACGGCACCGTCAAGGTGCTGGTCGAAGGCGGCGAGCGAGCGCGCGTGGACGAAATCGTGCTGCTCGACCATTTCTCGGCCGAAATCACGATCCTGCGTGAGCAGGACGAGCACGACGAGCGAGAAATCGACGTGCTGGTACGTTCGATCATCGCCCAGTTCGAGCAATACGTAAAACTGAACAAGAAGGTACCGCCGGAGATCCTGACATCGTTATCCGGGATCGATCAACCGGGCCGCCTGGCCGATACTGTCGCCGCGCACATGGCGCTGAAGCTCGCCGAGAAGCAGAGAATTCTCGAGATCCGCGACGTCAAGGTACGTCTCGAACAGATACTCGGCATCATCGAGGGCGAGATCGACGTGCTGCAGATCGAAAAGCGCATCCGTGGTCGCGTCAAGCAGCAGATGGAAAAGAGCCAGCGCGAGTATTACCTGAATGAGCAGATGAAAGCGATTCAGAAAGAACTGGGCGAAATGGAAGATGCGCCCAACGAACTCGCGGACCTCGAAGCAAGGATCGAACGCGCCGGCATGCCGAAAGAGGCGAAGGACAAGGCCATGTCGGAACTCAACAAGTTGAAGTTGATGTCACCGATGTCGGCCGAAGCCACCGTCGTCCGCAATTACATCGACTGGCTGTTGAAGGCGCCGTGGAAAAAGCGCAGCAAGGTACTGCACGATCTCAAGCGCGCCGAAGAAGTCCTGGAAGAGGATCATTATGGCCTGGAGAAGGTCAAGGAACGCATTCTCGAGTACCTTGCGGTGCAACAGAGAGTGAAACGCCTGAAAGGCCCGATCCTGTGCCTGGTCGGCCCTCCGGGCGTCGGTAAGACATCGCTGGGGCAGAGCATCGCAAGAGCGACCAATCGCAAGTTCGTCCGCATGTCGCTGGGCGGTGTGCGCGACGAAGCGGAAATTCGCGGACACCGGCGCACCTATATCGGCTCGATGCCGGGCAAGATCATCCAGAACCTCGCCAAGGTCGCAGTCAGGAATCCGCTGTACCTGCTGGACGAGGTCGACAAGATGGCGATGGACTTCCGTGGAGACCCGTCGTCCGCGTTGCTTGAGGTGCTCGATCCCGAACAGAACTCGTCATTCAACGATCATTATCTCGAGGTCGATTTCGATCTGTCGGACGTGATGTTTGTCTGCACGGCGAACAGCCTCAACATCCCGGCGCCATTGCTCGATCGAATGGAGGTAATACGCCTGCCGGGTTACACGGAAGACGAAAAGCTCAATATCGCTGAACGCTACCTGATTCCGAAACAGATGCGTGAGAACGGACTCGACGAAAAAGATCTGACGATTACGCGCCCCGCCGTGCTGGATATGATTCAGCACTACACGCGCGAAGCGGGCGTGCGCAATCTCGAGCGTGAAATCTCGAAGATCTGCCGCAAGGTGGTCAAGTCCCTGTTATCCAAGTCGCGCAAGTCGGCGATCCGGATTACACCTCGTAGCATGGAGAAGTATCTCGGCGTCCGCCGTTTTCGTTATGGCAAAGCGGAAGAGAACGACCAGGTGGGACAGGTCACCGGTCTTGCCTGGACCGAGGTCGGCGGCGAGCTGCTGACGATCGAGGCCGCGGTTGTCCCGGGTAAGGGAAAGCTGACCCATACCGGGCAGTTGGGCGACGTCATGACCGAGTCGATCCAGGCGGCGATGACGGTCGTGAGGAGCCGTTCCAAGGTGCTCGGCGTCGAAGACGATTTCCACCAGAAGTACGACGTGCACGTGCATGTCCCCGAAGGCGCCACGCCGAAGGACGGCCCGAGTGCGGGAGTCGGCATGTGCACCGCGCTCGTGTCTGCATTGACCAACGTCGCGGTGAAGAGCGACGTCGCGATGACCGGAGAGATCACGTTGCGCGGCGAAGTGCTGCCGATCGGCGGGCTGAAGGAGAAGCTGCTGGCCGCTCACAGAGGCGGCATCAGCACGGTGTTGATTCCGCATGAGAACGCGAAGGACCTTGTTGAAATACCGAAGAACATCAAGGACAAACTGGATATTCTTCCGGTGAAATGGATCGACCAGGTGCTGGAAATCGCGCTGCAGCATATGCCGCGTCCCGACGCAGAATCCGCACAGAAAAAACCTGCGGCTTCGACGCCCGCGAAGGAACCCAAATCACCCGACGCCGTGAGGCCTCACTGATCGCTGAAACCCGCGACATTGCTTGATTGTTGACGGTGTTTTGGGCGCTTGGTATAAGCTACGCGTGCTTTGCATCGCGCCCGACATCAGGCGATGCATCGTTGGCGGTTTCGGGAGAGCCGTCGACAGAGAGGCAAGTCGTTCGACGTTGTTCGAACGTTCACGGTGTGCGGTCGATCCGCATTTGGAATTCCAACATCAATCTGCAAGGGTGAATGCATGAACAAGGGAGAACTCATTGAGTCGGTTGCCGGGGCTGCGGATCTGTCGCGCGCCGATGCAACCCGGGCGGTCGACGCAGTCCTCGATAGCGTGACCCGTACGTTGAGAAAAGGCGACTCGGTGTCGCTGGTAGGATTTGGAACGTTCACCGTCAAGAAGCGCGCCGCACGCATGGGACGTAATCCGCGCACCGGTGAAACGATACAGATTGCGGCGAGTAATGTGCCCGGCTTCAAGGCTGGCAAAGCCTTGAAGGATGCCGTAAACTAGCGCGCCCTCCGAGGCGCAGAGATCGTAAAATCGTTTGCAGTTTTGTTGTGTGCCTCGATTGAATTTGGTCGAAGTTCGGTCAGTTACATAAAGGGTGCTTAGCTCAGCTGGTAGAGCATCGCCCTTACAAGGCGAGGGTCGGGGGTTCGATCCCCTCAGCACCCACCAGGTTCGGGAGTGGTAGTTCAGCTGGTTAGAATACCGGCCTGTCACGCCGGGGGTCGCGGGTTCGAGTCCCGTCCACTCCGCCATCATCGAAAGGGCCCCGTCGGGGCCCTTTTTGTGTGTGTGGCCAAGTCACTGAAATTGCATCGCCCCTTGGTCTCACTTGGTACGTCGGCTATCATCCCACGCCAACTTCCAGAACCATTCATCGTTGCGGCAGTCCACTGCCGCTCTGACCAGGCCAGCGACCCGATTCCTTTACCATGCTGCAAAAATTAAGAGATCGATTTACCGGCAAATTCGCCATTGCAATACTTGCCCTGCTGAGCGTGCCGTTCGCATTTTTCGGCATCAGTTATTACGACTTCCTGGGCGGCGGTTACGCGGCCAAGGTCGAAGACGTCGAGATCTCCGCGGCGCAATTGCAGGATGGATACCAGGCGGCGCTCGCACGATACGCAGAAATGGGCAGCGAATTACCGCCGGAGTTGCATATCCTCATCAAGCAGAGCGTTCTCACGAATCTCATTCGTGAAACCCTGGTGAACCTGCACCTCGCAGACCGGCATTACCGCGTCGGCAACAAGTCCGTCACCGACTTCATCCAGAACGTGCCGGAGTTCCAGTCCGACGGCAAGTTTTCCAAAGACCTGTACTTCACGTGGCTCGAAGGCCGTGGTTTGACCGCAACGCAGTTTGAGGAAAGCCAGAGGCATGCCATGCGTCTCTCGCAATTTCAACGCGGCATCGCTGCCACTGCATTCGTGACGCCGGCCGAATATCGCCGCTACCTCAATCTTTACGGCGAACAACGACGGGCCGCCATCGCTGTTTTCGGGGTCGACCAGGCAGCAGAGGACATCGAAGTCGCCGACGCGAACATCAGCGCGTATTACGATGCGCATCCGGACGAGTTTCTGGCGCCTGAGTCGGTGGATATCGCCTACATCGAGATCAACAGGAATGACCTGACTCAGAATATCGAAGTGAGCGAGGAGGAACTGCAAAAATATTACGTGGAGTCGCGCGATCGCTATCTGCAGGATGAGCGACGGCAGGCACGGCATATTCTGATTCCGTTGGGCGATGATGAGAATGCCGCGCAACAACAGGCAGCCGCACTTGCGGAACGGGCCCGCGCGGGCGAGCCGTTCGAAGATCTTGCGCGGCAGTATTCCGCGGACACCGGAACCGCGGAGCAGGGCGGCGACCTCGGTCTGGCCCCGAAGTCGCAGCTGCCGGGCGCGCTCGGAGACGCGATCTTTTCGATGAAAGAGAATGAAATTGCCGGCCCCGTCCGCAGCGACTTCGGTTTCCATGTCGTCCGTCTCGATGCGATCGAAGCCGGCGGTCCGTTGCCGTTCGAGCAGGTACGTGCGGAGCTCGAAAGAGAATTGCGCGACGCGCAGGTGGACGATGCATTCCGGGCCCTGGAGCGTCAACTTTCCGATGCCCTGTTCGATGCCCAGGATCTCGAATCGATGGCCGGAACCGTCGGCCGCGAGGTGCAGCTTGCGAGCGGCTTTACCCGCGAGGGCGGCGCGCCGTTCGGCAATAACCAGGCGGCGATCGACGCAGTGTTCGATCCGCAGGTGCTGAACGACGGCGGGGTTAGCGACATTGTCGAGCTCGATGCAAATCGCGCTGCCGTTTTCGAGGTCCGCGACCACCAGGAGGCAGCGCAGAAGCCGCTCGCCGAGGTTCGCGACGGGATCGTTGCGAAGCTGCGCGCTGAACGCGCGCAGGAAATCGCCCGCAATCGCGCACAGGAACTCGAAACGCAACTTGCCGCCGGCGCGGAGTTCGAGGCCGCGGCCAAGGCGGCCGGAGCGGAGATCAAGACGTCCACCCTGTTGCGCCGCCAGGATGACAATACCGATCCGCGGGTCCTCGAAGCCATTTTCCGCGCGCCGAAACCGCTGGCCGACAGTCCGAGCATCGGTAACACGGTGACCCAGGACGGCGACTATGCCGTTTACAGCATCAATGCGGTCGTGCCGGGGCGCCCCGAAGCGATACCGCTCGAGGAACGCGACGCCGGCAAGCTCGAACTCGCGGCAGAATCCGGCAGGGGCGACTATTCCGCTTTGATACTCGACCTGGAGCGCAAGGCGGATATCGTACGAGCCGAAGACGCGCTCACGGAACCGGCATTCTGAACGGGCAGGGGGCTCGCGCTGGTTCGATTGCCGTTCTCGCACTCGCCCGCGATGCGCGCGCCAATCGCCGCCACTGCATGAACCGCAAGAACAAGGCCCTGGGGGACACAAGATGAAAAAACTCGCACTGCACTGGCAGATCCTGATTGCGATCGTGCTCGCGGTCGGCGCCGGTTTTGTCGTCAACCAGGTCGGTCAGGGCGAACCGTCGGCGCCCGGTTTGTTCGGCGTGAGTTTTCTGTCGGTGTTCAATTACATCGGCGCGTTGTTCCTGAATGCGCTGAAAATGATCATCGTGCCGCTGATCATGTCGTCGATCATCGTCGGCATGGCCGGCATCGGATCGAGCGGCAATCTCGGCAAGCTGGGCGGCCGGACCATGCTGTTCTATTTCACTACGGGTCTGGCGGCGATCCTGGTTGGGCTGGTGCTCGTCAACGTCGTGGCACCGGGCTACGTGGACGGCCAGCCGGCCGGCGACCTGCTCGCGCTCGACGCGTCGACGGCCGATGTCCGTGCCCAGGTCGGAGACCGGGACGCCGGCGACGTGGCAGGTCTGTTCCTGCGCATGATTCCCGAGAACATCGTCAAGGCCGCGGCCGATGGCGAAATGCTCGGCTTGATCTTCTTTGCGTTGTTGTTCGGCTATTTCATGACCCGCATCGGCCATGAACTCGGGTCGACGTTGTACAAATTCTGGGATGGTGTGTTCCACGTCATGATGCGCATGACCGAGTGGATCATGATGTTTGCGCCGATCGGGGTGTTCGGGCTGGTGGCCGAAGTGGTTTCCGAAACCGGTTTCGGCGCCGCCGCGCCGCTCGCATTGTTCGCGCTGGTGGTCGTGGTCGGGCTTGTGGTGCACACGTTTGTTGTCATGCCGATATTTTTGCGCGTTTTCGGCCGCGTCAATCCGTGGAAAGTCTATCCCGCCATGGCGCCGGCGATGCTCACCGCGTTTTCCACGGCGTCGTCATCAGCCACGTTGCCGGTCACCATGGAATGCGTGGAAAAGAACGCCGGGGTATCGAACAAGATATCGAGTTTCGTGTTGCCGCTCGGCGCGACCGTGAACATGAACGGCACCGCGCTGTATGAATGCGCGGCGGCCATTTTCCTCGCCCAGGCATATGGGCTTCACCTGAGCTTCGGCGTGCAGTTTTCCGTCGTTTTCATGGCATTGCTCACGTCGATCGGCGTGGCCGGGGTGCCGGCGGCCTCGCTCGTCGCGATCGCGGTCATACTGACGGCGATCGGCTTGCCGATCGAGGCGCTGGGTGTTCTACTGGTGTTCGACCGCGTGCTCGATATGCTGCGAACCAGCGTCAATATCTTCGGCGACGCCTGCTGCGCAGTCATCGTTGCCAGGATGGACGGCGAGGAGACCAACCTCGCCCTGGAGCGCGCGACCTGACGCATTCGGTGCCACCGCCGCCTGCCGGTACCGGTAGAATCCTACTGGGAAGGGGCGCCTTGAGGCGCGAGCCCCAACCGGGGCGCTGGCTCAACTATTTCGAGGAACGCCGCGGCCGGCCAGCGCCTGCCGCACACTGCTATGGAATCCACCGCGTCAGCCAATAACCGCCGTATCTGCCACGTCAACCTGGCAGCCGGTTACCGTGGCGGCGAACGGCAGACGGAATTGTTGATCAAGGAACTGGCTGCAAGGCTGTGGCCGCAGCGCCTGGTGGTCCGCGCCGGCAGCGCGCTGGTCGAGCGGTGCCGGGGCGTGCCTCAATTGCAGCTTGCGGAAGTGAACGCGCAGCCGTTCAGCGCCGCCTTCGCCGCGCGCGGTGCCGCCATCGTGCATGCACACGAAGCGCGGGCGGTGTACTCCGGCTGGCTTCTGAAAACGGCCGCGGGAACACCCTATGTGCTGACCCGGCGCCTTCATCATTCCCCGCATCGCTCGTTCGCGCGCATGCGCGCTTATCGGGCATCGGACTGCGTGGTGGCAATTTCCGCATCCATTGCAGACAGCGTGCACGCGCATTATGCAGACGTCGAGTGCCGGGTGGTGCCGGACGCGCATGCAAACATGCTGAATGGCGCCGCTGCGCTCAGCGCGGTACTTGGACACCTGGATGGCAAGACGGTGATCGGTCACGTCGGCGAACTGGATCACAGCCACAAGGGTCAGGGCACCATTATCGAAGCGGCCCGACAACTGATGCGGACCCATCCGGACCTGCATTTCGTCCTGGTGGGCAACGGTAAAGATGAAAAGG
>JBOHZD010000120.1:0-24061 GCA_050738315.1 Woeseiaceae bacterium | reverse complement strand
TGCGTGTGCAGGTACACATCCGGAAATTCCTTTAACAAGCGCCCCGCTTGCCGCAATTGCTCCTCGCTCGACGTAATCGCAAACCGCGGCGTCACTGCATACGAAAGCCGATCCCGCCCGTG
The DNA here is from genome assembly GCA_050738315.1 of Woeseiaceae bacterium. Lineage (GTDB taxonomy): Bacteria > Pseudomonadota > Gammaproteobacteria > Steroidobacterales > Woeseiaceae > IDS-8. Next base: position 23,939 of record JBOHZD010000120.1, on the reverse strand, counting down.
CCACTTCTCGATCAACTGCCGCGACTGCTCGTAGCCCGTCTGCGGCGTGTCCCGCAGGTCTTCGGGGCAGTTCTGGTCCATCAGCACCTTGCCGGCGATAAGGCGCATGCCGTATTTCGATGCCGCCTCGAAAATCGCGTCCACCGACTGCGGGTGCACCGTCGCGAACACGCAGGCCGTCGTCGTGCCGTTCCTGAGCAGCTCCTGAACAAAAAACTCGGCGACTTCCTTCGCATGTTCGGGGTCGGCGAACGTCCGTTCCGCGGGATACGCGTACTTCTCCAGCCAGTCGAGTAGCCGCTCGCCGTAGGAGGCGATGATATCGATCTGCGGATAGTGGACGTGGCAGTCGATCAGTCCGGGGATGATGAGCTTGTCGCCGTGCTCGACCACCCTTACGTTCGACGGCAATTCCTTCAGCAGCGCTTCGGCAGGGCCGAGCCTGTCCACGTAGCCGTCCGCCACCACCAGCAGCCCGTCCTCGAAGTGCTCGACCGAGCCGGACGCCAACGGATCTTTGTCGTCGCTCGGATCCCTCAGGCAGTGAAGTATCGACGCGCGATGGGCGGTAACGTCGCTCATAGCCTCACGGCGCCAGCAACGTGACGCGCTCGCCCAGGATCAGTTCCTCGCAGTTGGCGCCCTCGCCCACGCGGTCGATGATGAGAAACTCCTGGCCTGCCTCCAGCGCGATCAGCGGCATGTGCCACACTCCGCGGTAGTAATTAACGCCCTGGTGCCCGTTGGTCACGAATGCGGAGAGATCACCGATCTCGGCCGACTCGCCGGCCGGCGCCACCACGACGATGAACCGCTGTCCGTTCAGCGGTATGAATGCCTGGCTGCCGAGCGGATGTCGTTCGATCATATCGAATCGATACGGCAGCGCGGTCGGCGCGCGGCAGCGCGCGATGCTGACGGCCACACGGCCGCCGGACTGCGGATCGATATTCAGCCGCGCGAGATCGTTGAAGCGCTCGAAACGGGCCTCGTTCATCGCCTGCCGGGCGTTCGGGGACGCCGCGACCACATCGCCAAATGGCGCGAAGCGCTCGCGCGTCAACGGCAACGGCGACAATGTCGATCCCGTCATCGCGTCATGTCCGCGAGCTTGCCGAACAATCGCAGGCGGCTGACGCCGCCATCGGGAAAAATCGACAGCCGCAGGTGCGAGACGGGACCAGGTTCCTGCAATTCGTCGGTAAAGTAATGCTGCGCGTCCATCTTCAACTTCGTTTCCTGCAGCAACAGCGGCCAGCTTGCGCTGTCGGTGATGACATTGCCGGTATCGCTGTGCAAGAGCGCAGCCTGGATGGCGGCCCGGTCCGGATAATTGCCCTTGAAATGCGCGGTATCGATTTCCACCCGCTCGACAGTACCCGGATGGCCGAGCTGCAACACGACCCAGTCGTTACCGGGCCCTCGGCGGCGCGCCGTTTCCCAGCCGTCACCCATATTGATGCCGCGGCCGGCTACGTTCAGGTTGTGCATGGAACCGAAATGTTCGTCGCTGCAACCGAGCGCGCGACCGCCGTGTTCGAGCGCCAGCAGATCGATGATCCCGTCGCGGTCGAAGCGGCTCCAGTCCGGCCGCACTTCGCCGTAAACGCGCAGCCGGGCGACGCCGCCGTCGGGAAAGATGTTGAGCCTCAAATGAGTGACTGGACGGTCATGCTGCACGGCCAGCAAATGATGCGAGTTGCCCTGCAGGGTGACCTTGCCATGCAGTTCCTGCCACTCGTCGTCACCCGGTACCTCGGCCTCGCTGACCGCAGCATCGACCGAAGCATACGGCGGGAAATTCCCGGTGAAATGCCGCGTATCGATATCGAGCCCGTGCACGGCGCCGGCAATGCCGAGCCGAACGATGCACCAGTCGTGGCCGGGCGTGCGCTTTCTGCGACTTTCCCAGCCGTCCATCCACTTGCCGTGGTCATCGTACTTGTCCGCGATGAACACCGGGTCCGCATAATCGATCAGCCGTTCCTTGGCGCCGAAAAAATCGTCGCTCGCCAGCACGGCGCGCGTGCCGAGCCGCGGCTGTTCCAGGCGCACCCAATGGTGGAACGGATGGTCGCGGTCAGTGGCCATTCGTGCCCATTGCCTCCAGTCGCAGTCGTGCAATCTTGTGAATTTCCCGGATCGCGGTCGCAACTTCGGCATCACTGCTGTTCGCGAGTCGGCGCTCGAAGGCCGCGAGAATGTCGTTACGGTTGCTGCCGCGCACGGCCATGACAAACGGAAATCCGAACTTGTCGCGGTAACGACGATTCAGCGCCTGAAACTGTTCGAACTCCTCCTCCGTGCATTGATCGATGCCGGCACTCGACTGTTCCGCGGTCGACTCCGCGGTGAGTTCACCGCGTATCGCGGCGCGGCCGGCAAGGTCCGGATGCGCGCGGATCAGCGCGAGCCTCATGTCGTCGCCGGCGCGGTCAACACAGGCCGCAAATATCTCCGCGAGGCGTGCTGTGTCGCCAACGCCGGCCGCCTCTTCGAACGCCTGTTCCGCGACCCATGGCGACCGTTCATACACGCCGCCGTACCGCCGCACGAATGCTTCGCGATCGAGGGTCGAGGCTGCCGCCGCCGCTTTCGTCATCGCGCTGCCTCTGCCGGATGGCGCTCGCGCCAGTGCCGCGCGATGTCGATGCGGCGCGCGATCCAGACATCGTCGTGCTTCGAGACATGCTGCAGGAATTTCCGCACGGCTGCGGTGCGTCCCGGATGTCCGGCGAGCCGGCAATGCAAACCGACCGACATCATTCTCGGAGCCGTCGCGCCTTCCGCGTGCAATTCGTCGAACGTGTCTTTGAGGTATTGATAGAACTGCCGCCCGGTATTGAAGCCCTGCGCCGTCGCAAAACGCATGTCGTTGACGTCCAGGGTGTACGGCACCATCAGTTGCGGCGCCTTGTACGACAAATCCCAGTAAGGCAAATCGTCCGCATAAGTATCGGAATTATAAATAAAATTCCCGTATTCCGCTGCCAGCCGATGGCTGTTCGGGCTGCACCGTCCCAGGTACCAGCCTTCGGGCTTCGCGCCGGTCAGCGTTTCGTGCACGGCGATCGCGCGTTCCAGGTGCTCGCGCTCGATCGCCTCGTCCACGAACTGGTAATCGATCCAGCGATAACCGTGACTCGCGATCTCCCAACCGGCAGCCTGCATCGACTCGATCACGCGAGGATTCCGCTCCAGCGCCATCGCGACCGCGAACACGGTGACCGGCAGATCGAATTCGCGGAACAACCGGTGCAGGCGCCAGAAGCCGGCACGCGTGCCGTATTCGTAGAGCGACTCCATGTTCATGTGGCGCTGCCCGGGAAAAGGCGATGCACCGACAATTTCGGACAGGAACGCTTCCGATGCGCCGTCGCCATGCAGCACGCAATTCTCCGCGCCCTCCTCGTAATTGACGACGAACTGCAGCGCAAGCCGCGCGCCACCGGGCCAGTCCGGGTCGGGTGGCTGCGCGCCGTAGCCTGCCAGGTTTCGTGGATAGGCACTCTCGCTCATCGGCACCCCGAACGCTTTCCGGTGCCAGGCACCGCTTTTGCAGGATTTTCGCTTTCCGGTGCCAGGCACCGCTTTCGGATTTCGGTGGCAGGCACCGCTTTTGCAGGATTTCGACTATCTTTCATCCTTCATCCCCCGGTACCAGGCATCGATTTTATGTCTTTCGTCGGCGGTCATGTGGGTCAGGTTACCGATCGGCATTACCTCGAGCACCACGGCCTGCTGATGGATGAGAAGCGCCTGGTCGCGTATCTGCGCATCGGTATCCAGCTTGACGCCCGCGGGCGGAGCCGGAAACGCGGCATGCGACGGTTCGGCGGAATGGCAGGTCGTGCAACGGGATTCGATAATCGGGCGGACGTCGGCCAGCGTCACGCGCTCGCCCGATGCCGCCTGCGTGCGCGGCGCCAGTGCGATCGCCACCGCCAGCAACAGGGCAAGCGCAACCACGATCGGCACGGGCGATGCATGGCCTTTGTGCCGTGCGACGAAATAGATCCGGATGAGGGCGCCCGCCAGCGTGAACGCGACGAGCACCAGCCAGTTCCACGCATGGTTGTACGTCAGGGCATAGTGGTTGCTGATCATCACGAACAGCACGGGCAGCGTGAAATAGGTATTGTGCACGGAACGCTGCTTTGCGCGCATGCCCGGCTCCGGATCCGGGGCTTCGCCGCGCGCTGCGGCATCGACCATTTTGCGCTGTCCGGGAATGATCACGAAGAAAACATTCGCCACCATGATGGTGCCGAGCGTCGCGCCGAAATGAATGTAGGCGCCGCGGCCGCTGTACAACTGGCACAATGCCCACGCGAGCAAGGCGACGAGTGCGAACAGCACGATCGCGAGCCCGTTTTCGTGCCGGCCGAGCTTCGATTTGCACAGAAGATCGTAGATGACCCAGCCGCCGGCGAGGATCAGGATTGCCGAACCGACCGCAACCGGCACGGTCAGTTCCGCGACCGAATCGTCGATGAGATAGATTTCCGCGCCGTACCAGTAAACGAGCGCCAGCAGGAACATGCCGGTCAGCCAGGTGGTGTAGGCCTCCCACTTGAACCAGTGCAGCGTCTCGGGGATCAGTGCGGGAGCGACACGATACCTCTGTGCATGGTAAAAGCCGCCGCCATGAACCGACCATACCTCGCCGCCCACGCCCTTCTCGCCGTCGGCGGATTCCCGCGGTGCCTGCAGGTGATTGTCGAGCCAGATGAAATAGAACGACGAGCCGATCCAGGCGATGCCGACGATGAAATGCGCCCAGCGCCCGAGCAGGTTCAGCCATTCGAAGACGTAGGCTTGCATGGATAGTGTGCGTCAGGGACGGAGGACGCGCACGTTTGCAGGGTGGGCGCGTCCGCCGGCGGACGCCGCCGCCAATGCGTCTTTCCGCTGCAGCACTTCCGCCGCGACGGCGATGGCGATCTCCGCCGGCTTCTTGCCGTGGATGCCGGCGACGCCGATCGGGCAGGTCAGGCGTTCCAGCATTGCTTCAGGCATCCCTTGCTTTCGCAGCAGGCGTTCGAAGCGCCGCCGCTTGGAGATCGACCCGATCAGGCCGAGATACGCGAAATCGCCGCGCCGCAGCACGGCGGTGCAGATCTCGTAGTCGAGTGCGTGACTGTGAGTCATGACGAGGTAAAACGAGCCGGCCGGCATCGCCGCCACTTCGCACTCCGGGTGGTCACTTTCGATACGCGTCGAATTGCCGGGCGCCGCCTCGGGAAACGCATTGCGGCGGCCGTCCACCCAACGCAGGTTGCAGTCCAGGCCGGCCATCGCGGCGACCAGCGCCGAGCCGACGTGGCCGGCGCCGAACAATGCCAGGTTGAAATTGCTCGACATGACAGGCTCCAGCAACACCATCAGCGGATGACCGCCGCGGCGCTCGATTCGCAAGCGACTCGCGGGCGCGGCTTGTTCGAGCATGCGCCGGGCATCCGCCGCGACCGCGTTCACATCGTGGAGCGGTGCTGCAAACTCGCAGACTTCGTCGGCGGTGATCAGGTATTTGCCGCAGCCGCCGTCCGCTGCGAGCGCAGTTGCAATGACAACCGGAACCCGCGCATCGTAAAACCTCAACAAAGCGTCAATCCAGGCCGGCGTTTCCGAGGAAATCCTTTCGAAGAGCACTTCCACCACACCGCCGCAGCATTGCCCGCAGTTCGCCCCCAGCGGAAACCGGCGCACGAACGGATCGGCGTCTCCCCCGCCCGGCGCGTTGAGCCGGTCACAGGCAATCCGGGTGCACTGGTATTCGAGTTGCCCGCCGCCAATCGAACCGACCAGGTCGCTCGCGCTCACGATCATTTTCGCACCGGTCTCGCGCGGCGCCGAACCGCGCACATCCATGACGGTGACGAGGAAAGCCTCCTCGCCGGCCGTGGGCCGTTGCCGCAGGTTGCCGATCCACGCGGTCATGCAACGGCTCCGGCATCATTGCGCAATGCGTCGATGGCATCGAGTACCGCCTCCGGCGTTGCCGGTGCGCGCAGTTCGGGGTTCCTGCGGTAGTCGCCGACGCTCGCCACGGCATCCCGAAGCGCGTGGAACACGGACAGGCAAAGCATCAACGGCGGTTCGCCGACGGCCTTGGAACGGAAAATTGCATCTTCACGATTCGTCGCCGACTCGAGCATTTCCACGCGGAAATCCACCGGCAAATCGGAGCAGGTCGGGATCTTGTACGTGGACGGCGCATGCGTCTTCAATTCGCCGGCGGCGTTCCACCAGAGTTCCTCCGACGTCAGCCAGCCCGCGCCCTGGATGAAGCCGCCCTCGATCTGTCCCATGTCGATGGCCGGATTCAGCGACTTGCCGCAGTCGTGCAAGATGTCGACGCGCAGCAGTCGATGTTCTCCTGTCAATACGTCGATCACCACCTCGGACACGGCCGCCCCGTAGGCATAGTAGTAGAATGGGCGCCCGCTGAAGGTCGATCGATCGTAATGAATCTTCGGTGTGCGATAGAAGCCGGTCGCCGACAACGAGGTACGCGCGAACCAGGCCAACTGGATCAGTTCGGCAAAGCCGATCACTTCGGCGCCGATGCGCACCTGGTTGTTGCGAAACTCGATCTCGTCTTCCGCGACCGCGAAGTGCTCGGCGGCAAAACGCATGAGGCGCTTCTTGATCTTTCGCGCAGCGGCCTGCGCCGCTTTGCCGTTCAAATCGGAGCCGCTCGATGCGGCCGTCGCGGAAGCATTCGGGACTTTGCTGGTATCCGACGCGGTGATCTTGATCTGGTCCAGGTCGATCTGCAGTTCCTCGGCGACAACCTGGGCCACCTTGGTAAATAGCCCCTGCCCCATTTCCGTGCCGCCGTGATTGATGTGCACGGTTCCATCCGTGTAAATGTGCAGGAGCGCACCCGCCTGGTTCAGGTGCGTCGCGGTGAACGAAATGCCGAATTTCACCGGCGTGAGCGCGATACCGCGTTTGAAAATCCGGCTTTTATCGTTGAATTTGCGAATCTCGCGGCGGCGTTTCGCATACTCGGCGCTCGTTTCGAGTCGGCCGACAATTTCGTACAGAATGTTGTCGTCCACGGTTTGCAGGTACGGGGTGACGTTGCGCTCGCCGATGCCGTAGAAATTACGGCGCCGCACTTCGAGCGGGTCCTTGCCCAAGGTCCACGCGATCTCGTCGATGACGTGTTCGATGGCAAACATGCCCTGCGGGCCCCCGAATCCGCGAAACGCCGTGTTCGACACGGTGTGCGTCTTGCAGCGGTGTGAAACGATACGGACGTTTTCCAGGTAATACGCGTTATCGCAGTGAAACATGGTGCGGTCGTTGACGGGACCGGAAAGATCGGCCGACATGCCGCAACGCGCCGCGAACATGAACTCGACGCCCGCGATGCGTCCCGTGTCGTCGAAGCCCGCTTCGTAGTCGATGACGAAGTCGTGACGTTTGCCGGTCATGATCATGTCGTCGTCGCGGTCCAGCCGCAGCTTGCAGGGCCGGCCGGTTTTCTGCGCCATCAGCCCCGCGATACAGGCGATCAGCGCCGGCTGGCTTTCCTTGCCGCCGAAAGCGCCGCCCATACGCCGGCATTCGACGACGACGTCCTTCGATTGCATGGCCGTGGCCGAAGCGACGAGATGCTGCACCTCGCCCGGGTGCTGCGTGGAACTGTATACGAACAGATCGCCGTCCTCGCGCGGCAGCGCCATCGCGATCTGGCCTTCGAGGTAAAACTGGTCCTGGCCGCCGAGCCCGAGCCGCCCCTGGACACGATGTTGCGCGCCGTCGATCGCCGCGCGGCTGTCGCCGCGCGTGATGGTCTCGCTCGGCAGGACGAAGGATTCTTTCTCGACCGCGGTCAGTGGATCGAGGATGGCTTCCAGCTCCTCGTACTCGATCTGCGCGAACCGCACCGCTTTGCGCGCCTGCCCCACCGTCATCGCAGCCACCGAGAAAATTGCCTGGCCCACGTATTGCACGAGCCCCGGCGCGAGGATCGGATCGTCGGCGATGACGGGGCCGCAATTGTTCTCGCCCGGAATGTCGGCGGCCGTCATGACCTCGACCACGCCGGGTGCGTTCCGCACCGCGCGCAGATCGATGGACTGGATGCGCGCGTGCGGTTTGCTGCTCATGCCGACGGCAACATGCAAAAGGCCGCGCGGTTCCGGGATGTCGTCGGTATAAAGCGCCTCGCCGGAGACGTGCAGATGGCTGCTGTCGTGCGGCACGGGCTGGCCGACGCCGCCCGCGATCGCGCCGGTCCGCACTTTTTGCTCAGGCGAGCTTCTGGCGTCCATAGTCGTAGACCGTGGTCTCCACGGCCCCGCTCAATTCGAGATAAAAACGATGCAGCAGATTGCGGCAGATGCGGCGCCGGTAGGCGGCGGACGAACGCATGTCCGCGATGGGTTTGAAGTCCGCGTCCAGCGCCGACATCGCGTCTTGGACGGCGGCCTCGTTCCAGGCGCTGCCCAGCAACGCCTGCTCGCAGTGCATCGCTCGTTTGGGCACCGCGGCGAGTCCGCCGTAAGCAATCCGGATGCCGGCGATCGTCGCGTCGTCGAGTTTGAGCCAGTAAGCCCCGCACACGGCCGAGATGTCCTGGTCGAAGCGCTTGGACACTTTGTAAGTGCGGAGATGCGCGCCGGGCTGCGGCAGCGGAATCAATACGCGCTCCAGCAACTCGCCGCGCGCCAATGCGGTCTTGCGGTAGTCGAGATAGAACTTAGTCAGCGGCAACTCGCGCGTGTCCCGGCCTTTCCGCAGCACGAGCGTCGCATCGAGCGCAAGCAGCGCCGGCATCGTGTCACCGATCGGCGAACCGTTCGCGACGTTGCCGCCCAAGGTCCCGGCGTTTCGAATCGGCGGCGACGCAAATCGCAGCAGCACCTGCTCGACTTCGGGGTAATGCGCGACGAGCACGGGCATGGCATCGGTCAGGCTGACTGCGGCGCCGATGTCGATGTGCGTTTTCGTGACCGTCAGGCGCTTCAATTCTTCGACCCGGCCGGTGTAGATCACGGTCTGGAGTTCCTGCAGTTGTTTGGTGACCCAGAGGCCGACGTCGGTGCCGCCGGCAAGCAGGGTCGCGTCCGGTTCCTCTTCGGCCAGGCGTGCCAGCTCGTCGAGTGTCTCCGGCGCTTGAAATTGCCTGCCCTCCGCGGCGACACGCAAGGTGCCGGCGCGTCGGATGGAACGAAGCATGGCAACCCGCCCTTTCTCGTCCGCGTCGACAGCGGCCTGCGAGCCGTGCGGCGCCAGCAGCCAGCTTTCGCCTTTGGCCCGAGCCGAACCCAAACGATACATTTCCCCGGCTGCCTTGACGATCGGACTGTACCCGGTGCAGCGGCAGAGATTGCCGGCGAGCGCATCGTCGATCTCTCGCCTCCCTGGGCACGCATTGTTCTTGTACAGCGCGAACATCGACATGACGAAGCCCGGCGTACAAAACCCGCACTGCGATCCGTGGCAGTCGACCATCGCCTGTTGCACCGGGTGCAGCGTGCCGTCCGCGCCGCGCAGGCTTTCGACGGTGATCAACTCCTTGCCGTCGAGCGTCGGCAGAAACTGGATGCAGGAATTGAGCGCGCGCACCTGCAGGCGCTCGCCGTCCGGCGCGATTTCGACCAGCGCCACGGTGCAGGCGCCGCAGTCGCCTTCGGCGCAGCCCTCTTTGGTACCGATCCGGCAAAGATCCTCCCGCAGAAACTGCAGCACGGTTCGTGTCGGGTCCGCATCCGCCACTTCGATGACTTCGCCATCCAGCACAAAGCGAACCACTCCCTCTGCAGGAGCCCGCCATGCGGGCGACCCACGGTCAGTTCGAGGCGTATCGTCAGTCGCCCGCATGTCGGGCTCCTGCAAGCCGGCTTGAATACTTCTGCGTCATCGAGCTCAACTGCCGCGATACGTGGAATAACTCCACGGCGAAACCAGCAACGGCACGTGATAATCCTGGTCCTCGGCGAGCGACACGCGGATCACGACATTGTCCAGAAACGGCGGGGCGCCGGCAGGCACGCCCGAGGACTTGAAATAATCGCCCATCAGGAACTCCAGTTCATAGGTCCCGGCGCGATACGTATCGCCATCCAGGAGCGGCTGGCCGGTCCGCCCATCGGCATCGGTGACCGCCGTCGCCACCAGATGCCGGCCACCGGCCAGCGAAAACAGCTTGACCGTGATATTGGCGCCCGGCCTGCCGTGAGCGGTGTCCAGCACGTGCGTCGTCAAACGGGCCATCGGATACCCCGGATTTGGACTGTAGATTGGCTTTGATTTTAACAGGCTGGCGCTATCCAGACCGGAAACGACCCCCGAAAGCAGCGCCTGCCGGGCGGCAAGCAGGTCAAAGCGCCTTGTGCTACTTTAGTGAATTGCCAAGGCGCGGTCTTTGGGGGAGAGCGGCATGGGCGGCGGTCAGGTTTCTCGGCGGGCTTTTCTGGCGGGCTCCGGTGCGTTTGCCGGCACTTCCCTCATGCGGGTTGGCCTGTCCGGCATCCTCGCCGTGGCGGGGACGGCTTGTACGGCGCGAGACGAAGGTGCCGCCTTCGGGGTCCTGACCGCGGACGAAGCCGCGGAATTCGAGGCGATCGCCTCGCGCATCCTGCCGACGACCGATACACCCGGTGCGCGCGAGGCCGGCGTCATCTACTTCATGGACAAGAGCTTCGGCTCGATCATGCAAGCCCAGCTCGCCTTCGCGCGGGATGGCCTGGCTGCCTTCCAGTCCGGCATCGCCGCGGAATTCCCGGGGGCCAAGCTGTTTTCCGACCTCGACGCGGACGACCAGGACCAGTACCTCGGCACGCAGGAAAGCTCCGGCTTTTTCGGCCTGATGCACTTCATGACCCTCGCCGGCTTCTTCGGCATGAGTTCCTACGGCGGCAATCGCGACGATATTGGCTGGAAGTTGCTGGGCATCGACCATCAACACCACGCCTGGCAGCCGCCGTTCGGCTATTACGACGCGGAGTACCTGCGAAGCCACTCCGATGGCAACTGAAAAACAGGTGCGCTTCGAGCTGAACAAACCCGTCGACTTCGTCATCATCGGCGCCGGGTCCGCCGGCGGCATCCTGGCGAAAGAACTCTCCACCAACGGTTTCGATGTCGTCGTGCTGGAACAGGGCCCGTTTCGCCAGCCGTCCGACTTCACGCACGACGAGCTCGGCGTCATGTTCTTTCACGAATTGCTGGGCGGCGGGACCGCGGTGAGCCAGCAGACCTTTCGCGACGATGCAAGCAAGGTCGCGGAAGTGCCGCAACAGATGCCGCCCGCCCAATACTCACAGGGCGTCGGCGGCAGCAGCGTGCACTACACCGCCAATTTCTGGCGTTTTCACGACGTCGATTTCAAGGAACGCAGCTTGCTCGGGCCGATCAGCGGCACTAATTTCGCCGACTGGCCGATCGATTACCCGGAACTGGAGCCGTACTACACGAAAGTCGACTGGGAGATCGGCGTCTCCGGCGAACCGGGCCCGTTCGATCCGCCGCGGTCGAAGCCGTATCCAATGTCGCCGATACCGGTCAAGTCATCCGGCGTGCTGCTCGAACGCGGGGCGCTGAAACTCGGGCTCCACCCGCAACCCGCGCCGCTCGCGATCCTGTCGCAACCCTATCGCGACAGGCCGGCCTGCATCAATTGCGGTTACTGCATGGGTTTCGGCTGCGAAGTGGGCGCCAAGTCCTCGACCCTGGCCGCGATGATCCCCTACGCGCTGGCGAGCGGACGTTGCGAGATCAGGCCAGAGTGCGCGGTGTTCCGGATTCAGACCAATGCACAAGGCAAGGTCGACGAGGTTCTCTATTACGACGCGGAAGGCAATGAACGTTCGCAAAAAGCGAAAGCCGTGGTGCTCTCCGCGAACGGCGCCGAAACGCCGCGCCTGTTGCTCAATTCGGCAAGTGAGCGCCATCCGGACGGTCTCGCCAATTCGAGCGGTTTCGTCGGCAAAAACCTGATGTTCAACTGCCATTCCCTGGCCAACGGCGTGTTCGAACATCCCCTGAACGATTACAAGGGCGTGCAGGTCACGCGCATCATTCACGACTTCTACGATTCAGACCCTGCGCGCGGTTTTTATGGCGGCGGCGGCATCGACGCGCGGCCGCTCTTTTCGGCGACGCCAATTCTGTTTGCGCTCGCCGGCATGTCCCCGGACGCGCCCGCCTGGGGCGCCGGTTTCAAGGAACGCGTCGCGCACAATTTCTCGCGGCAGATGTCGATACTGGGCAGCGCGACGTCACTTGCACAGGACGGCAACAACATCACCCTCGATCCCACGCACAAGGATTCGTGGGGACGGCCTGCGCTGCGCGTGACCTACAAGGATCATCCCGACGATCTGGCGATGGCCGGCTTTCTTATCGATCGCGGAATGGAAATATTCGATGCCGCCGGTGCGTCGACGTCCTGGGCGTACCCGGTCAGCTCGTCGCAATGGAGCGCGCATCTGCTCGGCACCTGCCGCATGGGCGATGATCCGCAAACGTCCGTCGTCGATCGTTATCATCGCAGCCATGACATATCGAACCTGTTTATTTGCGATGGCTCGAGCTTTGTGACGTCCGGGCGCGGGCAGCCGACCATGACGATCATGGCGCTTGCGTTTCGGGCGGCGGAACATACTGCTCGGGCGGCCAGGGCGAACGAAATCTGACGGTGTGGGGGCTGCGGGCGACCCGGCGTTGCTCCTCTGCCGTCTCCAGCAACTCGTCACGCCGTTTGCCGAGCGCGCGCAGACGCCGGCTGTCGAGCACGTCACCCAGTTTTTCTTCCAGAACTTCGTCGCTCAATGACGTCAGCGCACCGACCCATGCGTCCCCGAGCTTAAGCTCCACCCTTTCGAGATAGGCCGGCCGACCGTCCCGCGTGCTGAACGCATTCTCGTGACCGGTCAGCATCAATTGCCAGTTGTCCGGGTTGTACAACATGTCCTCCGGACGGCGCCCCGCGTTGCCGATCAACGTGTCGAACACGTACAGCGCTTGCCACTGTTCCGGCAAGGGGCACCATGCTGCCGCTCCCTCCCCGCTCGCCTGGCGGGTTGCCTCGTTTTCCGTGCGGCCCGGCAGCAACTGCAGAGAACCGGGCTCGCCTTCAATCTCGCGGGGCGCCGTGACCGGAATCATGTCGAGACCGAGCAGGCGATCGAGCCGGTAGGCGGCAACCTCGGGCCGAAAGCCGCGACCACCCGGTGGTTCCGCAAAGCGCGCCGTCATGCGTGTCGCGCCGCTCCGGAACTCGACAATGTGCCGGTCTGCTTCATCCACCATCATCGATGTGATGTCGCCCGTCCCAAGAATATCTTCCAGCTCCGCTACCGGTAACGAAGTGTTTTCCCCGACGACGCGGGGCTGCGGAACCGGTGTGGAACTTTCGTCGCTTTTCTCGGCCACCACCCGCAGCTCGTCGCCTTCGATGACCAGTGCATGGCCGCTGCCGCCATACGCCGACGCCAGCATCCCGGTATCGATTTCGATCACCCGACCGTCAAGTCGTGTCTGCACATTGCCGGTCGCGGTCGGCGTGTGCCCGATCACGACCCGCGCGGCGCCGATGCGTTCGAGCACGGCGTCCAGTTTGTCGCTTTCAATGAGCGCGCTGCAGGCAACGTTGCCGCGATACCAGACCGGGCTGTCGAGATCGTGGATGGCGGCAGCATGCAAATCGATTGCGCCGTCGATCGCCTCCTGTATTTCCGCGGGCCGCTCCGGCTGTTCCGGCAGCGTTCCGAGCAGCTCCGCGCGGTGGTAGAAATTGTCGGTCGCGTCCAGGATCCCGGCGCCAATCAGGGTCTGCAAGAAACCTGTATACGCTGCCAACTGATCCTTCATCTCACCGTTGACACCGTCGAGACCTTTTTCCCTCACCGCGGGCGACAGCCCGCCGTGCACGAAAGCGGTGTCGTTGATGACGACGATGAAGGGCTTCTCCAGCAGCCACTGGCCGTACTGACCGTCCGGCGCGAAGGCGCGCCGATGGCCGAAGTAGCCGGGTGGCGCACGTTGGTCAAAAGCGCTTTGGAGCGCCGCCTCGTCCGTCGTGCCGGTTTGCGACGCTTTGAACGCCGCGAACGCCCGTTCGCGCTCGCCCGCAGGTTCCTCGTCCGCAAACGCACTGTATTCGGCCGCCGATACGTAACGAAGGTCGCCGACGAGATTCATGACCTCGTGATTGCCGAGCAGCAGGTGCACCTGCCCGCCGGCAGCCGCCGCCTCGCCTTCCAGGCGCATCAGGAGGTCCATGACTCGCCGCGAGTCCGGCCCGCGATCCAGAATGTCGCCCGTTATCACGAGATGCGCCGCTCCGCCTGACCAGCGGTCCTCCCTGTCCAGGACTGCGGCATTGCGCAGCGTCTGCACCATTGCCGGATAGGCGCCGTGCACGTCGCTGATGGCAACGACCCGCTCCACGCCCTGCCAGCGCCAGTCCGCGGCCGTTGCGCACGCCGAACAGAGAAGCAGCACCGCCGGGAAAACCATTGACCTTGCGGGGCGGTGGCGGAGTAAGCGGATTGCGCTCATGGACACAGGCACAGAATGACGGTGGATTTTCCCAAGTGTAATCGACTCTTGCGATGCTGCGAAGCCATCCACATCGCAGGGCCGCAAGCCGCGCGTGTGCTAGACTTCCGCGAAACGACCCCATGCTTTCGGAAATCGCAATGGCTACGGCAACCCGACGCAGAATCTGGGCCCCGACCGTTTCTCTCCTGATGTTCCTTACCCTGCCTGCGTTCGCGCAGACAGATGCCAACACCGATCCGGACGACAGCACCGTCCAGCCGCTATTCGTCAACCAGGCCACCCTGGCCGTCCGCATCGAAGCGCCGTTCACGACATTGATGCGTGAGCGCAGCGACACCGTGCAATATGACGGAACCCTGAGTTTTACGGATTCGTCCGGCGCGGAACGGACGCTGGACGTGAAATTGCGCACGCGCGGCATCTACCGGCGCAAGGCGGACACCTGCGAGTTCGCGCCGATCCGCCTCAACTTCAAGAAGAAACAGGTCATGGGCAGCGAATTCGCGGGACAGGACAAGTTGAAGCTGGTGACGCATTGCGAAAATCGCAGCGACACCTATGAACAATACGTGCTCAGGGAGTACCTGGCATACAAGATTTTCAATGCATTGACGGAGTACAGCTTCGGCGCCCGGCTGCTGCATGCTACGTACGTGGACAGCGATCGTGACGGCGAATCGCGAACCCGTTATGCGTTTGTCATAGAAGACAACGACCTGCTTGCCGAACGCATCGGCGGCCAAAAGGTTGAAGTGCCGACCGCCGAATACAGCCGGCTGGACCGGAGCCAGGCCAATCTCGTCGCCGTCTTCCAGTACCTGATCGGCAACACGGACTATTCGATGATCCGGCCCGACAAGGACAAGGATTGCTGCCACAACACCGAGTTGTTTTCGATCGCGCCGGATCAGTACATCCCGGTGCCTTACGACTTCGATTTTTCCGGCATCGTGGATGCACGTTATGCGGAACCTCACCCCAGCCTCAATATGCGCTCCGTGACCCGCAGGCGTTACCGCGGCATCTGCGAGAACAACGATGTGATGGATGCGACGCTGGCGCAATTCCGCAGCAACGAGGCGGCGATCAAACAAGCGGTCTCGTCGATCGACGGCATGGATGACCGAAGCCGCGAGAAGGCATTGCGGTACATCGATGGTTTTTACGGCGACATTGCCGATGCAAAGTCGGTCGAAAGGAACCTCGTCAAAAAATGCTATTCGGCAAACTGACGGGGCTCGACAGGCGTAACCAGTCGGCAACGATCTTCGCCACGCGAGGATGTATCAGGTAGCCGAGCGAACTGTGCGGATTGGAACGGCCGTACCGTACCGCGAGGTTGTAAATGCGGTAGTCGCGAATGCTGCTGACCAGCTTCAGCTTCAACATCGCCGCGTAGTCATCCCTGAGCGAGTTGTCGTGACACATGTAATCGTCTTCCGCAGCAACGTTGCGCCAGGCCAGCACATTTGAGGGATAACGGCCCCTGCCCCTGGTCTTCGACCCAAAAACCCGCCTGCGCACCGTCGAATCGCCCAGGGGCGAGCCGAGGGTGAGCCATTGGTCGATCTTGCACGTCCCGTACCGGGGGACGTAATCCGGGTGATGCGACAACTGCCAGAGCACGTCATAGGCGACCACGCAGCCGGTGCCATGCGACACCAGCATGATCTTCCGGCCCTCGTCGAGCGCCGACGTAATCGCCGTCCTGACTCTTTCACGTATGCGCGCGCCGAAGTCGCTCTTCGGGTTCCAGTACGCGGTGATTTCGCCTGCAACCGCGCCGATCAGCGGCCCGGCCAGCCCGATCGAGCCGAGCATCGGCGCAGCCAGATCGGCGGCCAGTTCCCTGATCGCATTCTTGCCCGGCAGCTTGTCGTAGCGTCCGACGCCGAAGTTCTTGGTTTTTGGCAGGGAGCGGATTTCCTGCAGTGCCTGCCTGCGATCGCTCAAATCCAGGGTTTCGTCGTATTGCCTGCCGGCTGCACGAAGCCACGCATTCCCGATATCGCCGTAGTACGCGAGGCGCTTATCGACGGCGTGAAAGGCGTCCAGCATTTCGTAACAATCACGCTCGATGCCGGCCGCCACGGCCGTGACGGTCAGGTCGAGCAATTCATCCGCCGGCGGTTTGAAGTCGCGCCCATGGACGAAAATGATCGTTCGTTCACGTTCCCTGTAACGGTCGAGGGGCTCCGTCATGGCATCATCACTCGTTCACTCCAGATCGTCTTCCACGCGATTGCGGCGTGTCAGCATCGAAAAGAACGGCCCCGAAAGCGATTTGCCGTATTCGAGCTTCCAGATAACCAGGTTCGCGTACACGAAAGCCATCGATATGACCCCGGCGATGCCCAACGAGCCGATGCCGCAGCCGAGGCCGATGCTGATTGCAACGAATATGTACATCGCATCCCCCGGCTGCTCGAGTGAGAAACGAAAGCGGACAGCGGCGACGATGCCCGCGAGACTGAATGCGAGCGCGAGGCTGTTCAAAACGATCATCGCAATACCGGTCACGACGATGGGAAGTATCACGATGGTCTGTGCGAAAGACTGGTCGACTTCCCTGGTGCGGCTGGTGATGAAGTAGACCCATGAAACGGGCACGATCAGGATGCCGGCGCCGATACTGGCAAACGCGAGCCGCAACGGGCCGTGCGGCGACAATATGGTGTCCTCGACGTGAGGATAGACCGGCGCGAAAGGATCGCCGGTGCGTCCTGCAAGTTCGCCAAGTCCCCCGACCGGGAAGACCTCGTGCAGGCCGGGGAACCGGAGCAGCAGGAACGCAATCACGCCGGCCCAGAAGGCGTAGTAAAGGCCGATCACCGTGACCGGCAACAGAAAGTTCGTTACTTTTCTCATGCCACCCCCAACGGCCGGCCAGCGGATTGTTCTGCTAATCGCGCGCGCATCCGCGGAACCCGACCCCGTTAGTATATTCGTTTTCTGCTGATGGTACGCTACGCCCTCCGGGTAGAAGCTCAGAGGGGACGCGATCGTCAATGGATAACGCGCACGACAGAATTCAAGTGCTGGGTATCAGCAATGCCATCGTCGACATCCTCGCGCATGTCGATGAGGCATTCCTCGCCAGGATCGGCGCGCCGCGAGGGTCGATGACTTTGATTGACGAGCATCAGGCGCGCGAGATCTACGAAATGATGGGGCCGGCAACGGAAATGTCGGGTGGCTCGGTCGCGAACACCGTTGCCAACTTTGCGAGCCTGGGCGGACGCGCCTCGTATATCGGCCGTGTCAAGGCGGACCAGCTCGGCAATATTTTTGTGCACGATATGCAGTCCCTCGGCGTCGACGTACGCCTTTCGCCAGCCGTCGACGGTGCGCCGACGGCACGCAGCCATATACTGATTACTCCGGACGGCCAGCGGACGATGCAGACCTATCTCGGCGCCTGTACCGAACTCGGCACCGCGGATGTCACCGGCGACACGGTCGATCACCCGGAAATCGTGCTGCTCGAAGGTTACGTCTGGGACATTCCCGAGGGTCCCGCCCTCGCGGCAGAGGCAATGCGCATAGCAACAGAACGATCCGCCAGGATCGCCTTGTCGCTGTCCGATTCCTTTTGCGTTGCGCGGCACCGGGATGAATTCCTGGCGGCTGTTCGACAAAGCGTCGATATCGTCTTCGCGGACGAGGACGAGGCGATCGCGTTGCTGCAGGTCGATGATTTCGACGAGGTGGCGCGCGCGGCGCCCGATTTCGGCAAGCTGTTCGTCATAACACGCTCGGAGAAAGGCTCGGTGATCATCCACCGGGACCTGAAGTTCGCCCAGGAGGCGATTCCGGTCCGTAAAGTGATCGATACCACCGGCGCCGGCGACGCGTACACAGCCGGGTTCCTGTATGGACTGACGAACGGCGAACCGCTCGCGGAATGCGCCCGGCTCGGCACGCGTTGCGCAACCGGCGTTATTCAGAAAGTCGGTGCAAGAATCGACAGGGAGATGCTTGAAGCAAGCGCGTGAGCGGGCGTCGCAACTCCAATACCGACGCACCGGACTTCGATCCCTACAGTCCGGAATTTGCTGCCGATCCGTATCCGGTCTACACAAAGCTCAGGGAAACTTCGCCGGTATTTCGCTCGGATGCGCTGGGAATGACATGCCTCACACGTCATCGCGACGTGTTCCGGGCGTTGACAGACCGGCGGCTCGCCCGGGCGTTCAAAGGCATGACCGAAGCGCGCGCGACCGGCGAGTGGCCTTATTACGATCGCTACGTTCGAGTCAATTTGCTGGAAACCGAAGGCGAGACGCATACACGATTGCGGCGCCTGCTGGGCGCAGCATTGACGCCCAAGCGGGTCAACGATCTCGCGGCGCGCGTCCAGGCGGTCGCAAACGACCTGCTCGATGGCATCGAGGCAGGCTCCGAGGTGGACTTCATCGCCGCCATCGCCGAACCGCTGCCGGTCACCGTGATTTCCGAATTGCTGGGCTGGCCCACGGAGGAACGACACCGGCTCCGTCCCTGGTCCGCCGACATCGTGCGCCCTTACGAGAAAAACGCATCGCGCACGGATTTCGAACGTGCGGAAACGGCTTGCAGGGAGTTCGCACGCATGCTCGGTGACCTTGCCGCCCTGCGTTACCGCAAGCCAGAGGCCGACCTGATCAGTGCGCTGGCGGCGCTCCGGGACGAGCCGGACGGACTCAGTGCCGACGAGTTGATCGCGAATTGCATGTTGCTGCTGAATGCCGGCCACGAAGCGACCGTCAACGCCGCCGGCAACGGGCTGCTCGCCTTGTTAAGACATCCCGAAGCATTGCAACGGCTCAGAGCGCAACCGGAATGGCTCGATTCCGCGATTGAGGAAATGCTGCGTTACGACGCGCCGTTGCATCTGTTTCACCGCTTTGCGCTCGAAGACATGACGATTGCAGGACGCGCGGTACGGCAGGGTGAAATGATCGGCCTGCTGTATGGATCCGCCAACCGCGATCCCGAGGTGTTTCCGGATGCGGACCGGTTCGACATCGGGCGCTCGCCGAATCGGCACCTGGGCTTCGGCGCCGCCACCCATTTCTGCCTCGGCGCGCCGTTGGCGCGGCTGGAACTGCGGACGTTGTTTCGAACGTTGCTGCAGAGAATGCGCGAGATCGAAC
Organism: Woeseiaceae bacterium; assembly: GCA_050738315.1. Taxonomy (GTDB): domain Bacteria; phylum Pseudomonadota; class Gammaproteobacteria; order Steroidobacterales; family Woeseiaceae; genus IDS-8. Next base: position 4,278 of record JBOHZD010000120.1, on the reverse strand, counting down.
GGGTTGACGAAAAGCCTGAGTACCGGACCGGGCTGGTGTTCAGGGGGCTCCGGCGCTTGCGGATTCGTTGCAGGAGTTGAGTTGGCTCGCCGCCGAGAACCCTCTTACGCGTACCGGTTCTTGTGGCTGATGATGGCCTCGGCCAGCAGCGCCTCGCTCTGCTCGTCCAGCACCTGCGTGATGCCGCGGGAAAACGCCGTCAGGCCCGCGTTGATGAAGAGCAACGGAATCGCGATGCCCAAACCCAGCACCGTGGCGATCATCGCCTGGCCGATGCCGTGCGCCATCAGTTTCGGATCGCTGGAACCCGACGCCACGATCGCGTGGAAGGTGATGATCATGCCGATCACCGTGCCGATCAGCCCGAGCAACGGGCCGGCGGCCACCGCCAGGCGCAGGAACGACTGGAAGCGCTCCAGTTTCGGTATCTCGCGCAGCACGGCTTCCGACAGCCGCAACTCCGCGAGTTCCACGTTCTCCGGATCATGGTCACCGCCCGGTCCGTCGCTGCCGTGAAAGGCCAGCAGCAGCCGCCCGAGCGGGTTGTCGTTCTGGGGCCGGGCAATGTTCTTCAACTGCGCGGAAACCGCGAGCCGCGTTTTCAGCAGGTAGCCGTACTGGAAGACTGCGAGCAGCACCCCGATGATGCCAACTGCGATGATTACGTAGCCGACCGCCTCGCCGAGCCCGATCCGCTCCAGCCAGCTCGGCCGCTGCAGGTAGAGTCCGAGGAGTGCCCCGCGCGCCGGATCGACCACTGCCGTCGTGTAACCGCCGTCGGCGGGCGCCTCCGACAGGTCACGGGCGATCGAGCGGAACTGGCTGACGAGTTGACCGTCCAGTTCGCTTAAGACCCGCTCACCCGCCAGGTAACCCAAAAACTCACCGTCGGACACCGCGGTGAACGGCCCGACCCTCACGACTTCGCCGGGGGAACTCGCGCCGGCTTCGAGTCTGCCGTCCTCACCCTCTTCGAGCCGCTTGATCTCGGTCTGGTAACGCACGGCTTTGCCGCCCTCCGTCATTTCGCGCATCAACTCGTACCACAACCGTTCGAGTTCCCGGATTGACGGCAATGCTTTCGCGCCTGCCAGGCGGCGCATGAAGTCCGCCCGCTCTTCTTCGCCTGCCGCCGGGGAGAGCTGCGTGCTGATCAGCGAGGCCTGCAAGACGCTGGCCGCGTCGCCGGCGATCTGCCGCGTCACACCGAACAGCTCGCCCAGGTTGCCCTGGTGCTGGGTCAGCAACGCGGTGATTTCATCGATTTGCTTTTCGTTGGCGTCCCACTGCGCGTCCAGCGCGTTGCTGTGCGCCTCGGCCCGGTCGCGCCGCTGGGTCTGTTCTTGCGCCAACCGTTCCTGTTCCTGCAGTTCCTGGCGGGCTTCTGCTTCCTTCTGCTGCAGAAGCTGCAATTCCTGTGCCCGCATCTCGCGAATCTGTTCCGCGAACGTTGCGAACACCTGGGCTTTCTGCCGCTCCTCGGCCTGCGCTTTCGCGCGGGCGGCCGCTTCTTCCTGGGCTGCCTTCTCTTCTTCTTCCTCCTGTGCCCAGGAGCCGGCGGACGGCAATAGCGTCAACGCCGCCATCGAGGCCAGCAACGCACAACGGAAAAATTGGAGGCCGGCCGGGCGGCGAGAGGCGCGAATCACGAGCGAGTCTCCCTGGCAGCCGGTACCGGCAGAGTGACGAGATCGGGGGCGACGGATTCCTCGGCCATCTCGATCGCTTCCTCGACCGCACGGGCGAAATCGGAATCCACGACCCACGCACCCTGGTCAGCATCCCAGTACGCGGTCTCGCTGCCATCGGTCGTTCGGTACATCAGCGACACGCGGCCCAGGTGCACGAAAAACACATCGCGGCCGTCTTGCAGCTTGCCGGGATAGGCATCCAGTGTCCGGCCATACTCGATTTCGATCTGGTAGGCCTCGAGCAGGCGCCGGAATTTTTCAGCGACCTGGCCCTCTTCTTCCATCAGCACCCTGAGCGTGTCGATACGCTGGCTGCGTTCCTCCATGCGGAACGGCAGGTCGTTGGCCACGAATTCCTCGAGGCTCCTGAACATCTTCTGCACCAGCGGTTGCATCGCGGCAGCGGTGCCCTCGAGGGAGGCGATCTGCGCCTCGAATCCCGTGATCTTGGCTGCCTGTGACTGCAGCAATTCCTCGAGCTGCGCATTGTAACGGCCAAAACTGTCCACCTCTGCCATCAGGCCCGCGTATTCGCTGGCCGCATCCTGCGCCCCCGCCGTTGCCGCCGCGCAGGCCAGCCCCGCCGCGCAGGCCGTCCTGGCCGCAAATCCTGCGGCGATGCCGTACCAACGTTTGCGGGTCATAGTCTGCAAATCCTGTCACTCACTATTTTTATCATGGGCCACTGGCCGTCCGGGAATCGATCAGCCGGATGTAATCGCTCGCCAGATCCCGATGCTTGGCCGAGCGGGTGGCACGCTGAAACCAGTCACGAGCTTCCTTCAGTTTCTTCTGGTTAAAGAGCGCAATGCCCATCAGCACGTGCGCCTGGCCCTCGTCTTCCAGGCCGCCTTTCTGCAAGCCGTCCTGCAGCGCGGCCACGGCGTCTCCCCACTCTTCCCGCTGCACCTGCACCTGGCCCAGTCGTATGAACAATTCACCGTCGCTCGCCATACCCGCCGCACGCTCCAGTGGCGGGATCGCCTCCTCGAAATCACGGGCCTGAATCCAGCAGTCGGCCAGCCGCTCGTAGACGGTGGCATCGGGCTTGACGTTGCCGTCGTCGATCGCCTTCTCCAGAACGCGCGCCGCGCGGTACGGTATTTCGTTGAACCGCAGCATGTCGACCAGGCGCAGGTATTCGGAATCCTGTGACAGGTAGCCGGCGTTGTACGCCACCTGCATCGCCGCCAGCGCCTTGCTGTAAGCTTCCTGCTGCTGATAAAGCGAGGACAACCGCAGCCAGTGCGTCTTCTTGTCCGGTTCCATCGCGATCAGCTGTTCGAGCAGCGGGACCGCTGCGTCGTATTCTTCCCGGGTCAGGTAAAGCGCGAGCAGCAACTCGATCCAGCTCGCCTGCGGTTTCGCGGTGAGTTCGACGGCTTTCTTCGCAGGCTCCAGCGCGCGCTTCAGGTCCTCCTGCTGATAATAGGCGGCAGCCAGCAGGTAATAGGCAGCCGAGTTGGGGTTCTTGGCAGTGCGGAACCATTCCTCGAGTGCCTGCGCGCCTTTAACCCAGTCTTCCTCGGTCATGTAGATCTGCGCAATCTGGTAGCGTGCCTGCGACGCTTCATGCTCATTGAAGCCGCCGGCGGCGATCGCCTGTTCGAGATGGCCGCGCGCAGCGTCGTAATCACCCTGCGCGTATTCGATGCCGGACCAGATCTGTTCGACCCGGCTGCGCTCGTAGGGGCTCAGCTTGTCGAGTTTGATTTCCGCAAGGGTGGTCCGCGCACTGGCGTAATCGTCGTTGTTGAGAAACTCGATCGCCTCGTTCAGTTTCTCGCCCGTGCGCTCGCTGATCGTCGGGCCCGATTTCCTTTGTTCCTCTTCCTCATCTTCCTGTGCGATCACGGCGGACGGCGCTGCCGCCAGCACACAGAGCATCAGGGACAGGACACAAGCCAGGTATTTCCGTGTGTGCGTAGTCATGGCTATTGCTCCAGCACGAATCGTATGACCGTCTGCACACCCACGCGCTCGACGGCGACGCCCCCTTCGACCTTGGGGTTGTAACGCCAACGAGCGATGGACCGCAGAGCGGCTTCGTCGAACAAGCCGGGGGGGTCGGCCTGGACGACGACTGCATCCTTGACCGCCCCCGTGGCTGTGATGGTGAACTGCACCTGCACCCAGCCCTCGACACCTCGGCGCAGCGCGCGCGGCGGATACTCCGGCGCAATACGCACCAGCGGAATGACGTCGGTATCGGAACCTGCCTGCAGATTCATTTTCGACAACGCGCCGGCGGTGTCGATGTTCGGCGTCAGGCGCGCGACATTGTTGCCGACACTGCCGGTCGTGAATTGCATTTTCGGCATCTCCGGTGCCGGCGGCGGGGGTTCGCGCTCGACCCGTTCATCGCGCTTGGTCGCAGCTTCGGTGTCGCGGCGCATGCGGCTGAACTCGATGCGTGTCGCCTCGAGCATGTCGTCGACGTTAATGGGCTGGCTGATGAGGGTCCAGAGCAGCCAGAACATCGCGACGCTGAACGCAGCTCCAAACACGAGCGTCAGCGTCAGTCGGGACAGGATCATGTTGGCATCCTCCTCACCGGGCCTAACTTTCCGGGTCCGCCGCAATCGAC
>JBOHZD010000119.1:0-3452 GCA_050738315.1 Woeseiaceae bacterium | reverse complement strand
CTCCGCCGGGAACGCGGCCTGTTCACCGCGGAATGGCGCGTCGCGGAAGCGCGCGCCCTGCGCGGCGATCTCGAGGGTGCGCTGGACGCCCTCGAACAGTCGGAGCGGGACCGCACGCTGTACCTGTGGTGGCAAATTTACCTGCTGCACAACGAGATCTTCGCCGGAATCCGTCAGCATCCGCGGTTCGAAGCCCTGATCGCCCGCGTTACCCGCGAGATGCGCCGGCAACGCACGGAACTCGAAGGCGCCCTGTAACGGCGCCGACCGGGCGAGTTGCTCACCTGGTACCTTCGCGACAGGGCAACTGGTAACTTGCGCGCATGGCCAAGTCGGGCAAAGCGGATCAGCGCAGCGATCAGGAACTCGTCCGGGTTGATTGTTCCGCCTGGCGGGTCTGGCGCTTGACACGCGCCGCAGGCAACATGGCAGGGACGTGTACTGTCAGTGGACGGCGGAGACGGCGGCGCCGCGGACGCCGAAACGGTGAAACATGAAGAAACGAAGAATTCAGGAAATCGTCGCACGGCTGCGCCACGAACTGCAGCGAGCGGAAGACGTCGACATCGATTCACGGAGGAAAGCGGAGGAGCTTCACCGCGACGTCGAACAGCTCGACGACGCGAACGACCCGGATGTCGCCTCCTTATCGGACCGCGCCAGGGAGCTGGAGACGCGGTTTGCCACCGATCATCCGACGCTCGAACGGATCGCCAGGGAGCTGGCGGACACCATTGCGAAAATGGGTGTCTGAGCACGATGAAGCTTTACTGCGGCACGAGCGGGTTCTCGTTCAAGGAGTGGAAGGGGCCGTTCTATCCCGAGAAGCTGCCCGCGGCGAAGATGCTCGCGTTCTACGCTGAGCGGTTGCCGACGGTCGAGATCAACAACACGTTCTACCGCATGCCCAGGCCGAACGTACTCGAAGGCTGGGCCGCGCAGGTTCCCGACACCTTCCGCTTTGCGATCAAGGCGCCACGCCGGATCACCCACGCGAAGCAGCTTGCCGATTGCAGCGAGGAAGCGGGATATTTCTTCGAGACGCTCGCGGCGCTTGGGGAGCGCTTGGGGGTCGTGCTGTTCCAGTTGCCGCCACACGCCCGCGTCGGCGTCGAGAAGCTCGGCACATTCCTGGGTCTGGTGCCCGACAACGTTCCGGTTGCGTTCGAGTTCCGGCATCCGTCGTGGCGCGACGAGGCCGTCTATGCGGCGCTCGCGCAGCGCGGTGCAGCGTGGGTCACGGCCGACAACGACGGCGGCGAGCCACCCGAACTGCCGAAAACCGGAGCACTCACCTACCTGCGCCTGCGCGCCGAATCGTACAGCGACGAGGCATTGAAATCGTGGAAAGCGCGCTGCGCGGATTTCGAGCGCGCGTTCGTGTTCTTCAAGCACGAGGACGGCGGCGCCGGCCCGGCCTACGCCGCACGCATGCTCGCGCTCCGGCCGTTGTGCTAAAACGTTTGTATGGAGGAGCCTGCACAGCTAGTTGCGGCCCGGGAACACTTGTCCCGGGCAGAATCGGATTACCGATCCACCGATGGACTCTTACATCTCGAGGAAGGACTGGCCCTGTTGGAGGAGGTCGCGCTCGGTGGCGCTACTGGGCCGCAGGCAATCGCTGCAAACCTGTTGTCAACGTACTCGGTGAGGATTTGCGAATCCGTCAAGAAACTCATTAAGTCTCATCCCGGATTGCCTGAGCCGAACCTCGAGCATCTGTTCAAGGTTCTCCTGGCATTCGATTCGGTAGAGTTGGAACTTCCCGAGTACGTTCGTTCGCTGAAGATCGATATCGTAAAACGCCTTATCGACTTCCGCTATGAAGGGTACTCGACCGAAGAGAAGCAGGAAGTGCTCCAGCGTCTGGCGGGTATCGCGGGTGGCGGACATGACGCCTCACAATGACTCGCGCCGGCTGCGGCCACTCGCAGACAAACGAATAAACGAAGCCCGGCACCGACTAGTCGTTCCGCATCAGGCGCCGGAAACGGCTCAGGTGCCGAATCGCGCCGCGCGCGTCGCCTTGCGCTTCGAGGAGGCGCGACAGGTTGTAGTGTGCATCGGCATACCGGTCGTCGACCGCGAGTGCGGCTCGATAGGCATCGGCGGCTGCATCGGTCTTGCCCTGGTCCTCGAGCACCACACCGAGATTGAACGCGGCGACCGCGTTGCCCGGACTCTGCTCGACTGCCGAACTATAAAGCGCTTCGGCTTCGCCCAGGCGTCCGGCCGCGTGCAGCAGTCGGCCGAGATTGATGCGGGCGCCGACGAGCTTCGGGTCGCGCCGGAGCACAGCCTCATAGGTCTCCCGTGCTTCGTTACCGCGACCGAGCAGTTCGAGGTCGAGCGCTGCCTGGTAGAGGTCATCGACGCTCTCTTCTTGCCGCTCAGGCGCGGAGCGCGATCTTACTGGCAATTGCGGAGCGACCTGCTTCGACATGGCCTGCAGGTCGAAATCGAGCGTGCCCTGGCCGGATTCGGGTTCCCAGGAAGCGAGCCGGTCCTTGACGACGACGCGCTGTCCCGTGACGTGGATTGTGACTGCGGACAGCGGCCGCCCGGCCGGCAATTGCTCGCGAAGCAGATTTAGGGTGCGCGTTACGCGATTGACGGTCACCCTGGCGTCGAGCAGCTTGCCGGCAGTCCGCAGCACCGCGAGGTCCTGAAACGAATAACGCCAGCGACCCTGGCCGTCCTTGCCTGGCGTCACGAGCCCGGCCCGCGCCCAGCGGCGGACTCTCCCTTCGGGGAGGCCCGCAAGGTCGGCGACTTCTCGGGTGGAGTATTCGCGCACGTCAGGCGATCAGCCGGCGCGCTTCTTCCGGGCGGTCTTCTTCTTGGATGTCGTTTTGTCCGCACTCTTCGCGGGCTTGCGCTTGTCGGTCGCGTTGAGGCTCGCTTTCAACGCTTCCATGATGTCGATGATCTTGCGTTCGGGCTTTTCGCTCGGCGCAATGGAGATGTCCTCGCCTTCGATCTTGCGCTGAATCATCGCCATCATCTGGTCGCGCACTTCGTCGCGATAAGCCGTCGGATCGAATGCGTCGCTCGCGGCCTGGTCGATGAGCTGTTTCGCGAGCGCAAGCTCGGCCTCCTTGACCTCGACCTCCTCGAGGGGCACTTCGCCGAACGCGCGCACTTCGTCGGCATAGTGGAGCTGCTCGAGCAAGAGGCCTTTTTCCTTCGGCCGTACGAGCACCAGGTGCTGGCGTCCGCGCGCGGCATAGCGTCCGACCGCGATGCGTCCGGTCGAGCGCAATGCCTCGGCCAGAAGATGGTAGGCGCGCGCGCCGCCCTTGTCCGGGCCGAGATAGTAAGCACGGTCGAAGTAGATGCGGTCGACCGTGCCGTCCGGCAGGAACTGATCGATGTCGATCATGTAAGTGGCCGCGACGTCGAGCGCTTTGATCTCCTCGGGTGAGAACAGGACATACTGTCCCTTGGCGAAC
>JBOHZD010000118.1:0-8919 GCA_050738315.1 Woeseiaceae bacterium | reverse complement strand
GCAAGATCGACTCGCCACCTGCAAAATTTACAAAAACGATCCGCGTCACCGTCCTTCCGGGTGGCAGGATTCAATTGGCACGTTAATTGCTGCGCTTCTTCATAAATTCCGAATTTTCCGGTCAACGGTGATCTCAACTCAACCTCACCTGAAGCAGTCCGCGATCCCTGCATTGAAAGGCATGGACGCGCCGATTTTTTTCGTGGGTACGCCGCGCTCGGGCACTTCGCTGGTCAGCCGGATCGTCGGCAGTATACGCCAGCGCCCGGCGCTGGGTGGACGTGCTCGACGCCGGACACAGGTTGCAAGAAACCGTGTCGGACAATCAGTATCTCGAACTGCGCTACGAAGACCTGCTGCACGATACGGAGGCGACGATTCGGCGGGTCTGTCACTTTCTCGGCGAAGAGTACAGCCCGCAAATGCTTCGGTTCTATGAGTCGCAAGGTAAATATCCGACCGATCCGGTCAATGAAGTCAACCTGGCGAAGCCCGTCATGGTCGGGAATGTCGGAAAATGGCGGCGAAATCTGTCGTCGCGGGAACTGAGAATTTTCGAGGCCGTGGCAGCCGACAAACTGGAAGCCTACGGGTACGTGCGGACTTGCGTGAATCCGCGACTTTCCGCGCTGGAACGCCTGTCCTGCAAGTACCTCGAACATCCTTCCCGCAAAATCGTTCCGATCGCAACGAATCGCCGGAGTCACGTGCAAGCGCTGAGCCGCGGCTTGATGTACATGCGCCTGCGAGCCGGGTTCTGAGGCCTGCGGCCGTGGCTCTGGCGCTCATGTCGTAACTGAAAAGGATCCACACTATGGCTGCACGTCCGTTATGGACGGGTCAACTTCGCCTGTCACTCGTATCGCTGGCCGTCGAACTGTATTCCGCGACGAAGTCCGGCGCCCGAATCAGCTTCCGGCAGATTCACGAGCCGAGCGGCAAACGGGTGCGCTATGAAAAAGTAGTGCCGGGCATCGGCCCGGTCGACAAAGACGACATCATGAAGGGTTATGAGCTGGAGAAAGACAAGTTCGTGCTGCTCGAGCCGGAAGAAGTCGACGCCGTAAAACTCGAATCAAAGAAAACGTTCGAGCTGGTGCAGTTTGTCGGCGCCTGCGATATCTCGCCGTTGTATTTCGACAAGCCATACTACCTGGTGCCCGCTGATGAACTTGCAGAGGACGCATATCGAGTCGTGCGTGAGGCGCTGCGCGCGTCCGGGAAAGTCGGCATCGGACAGATTACGCTGCGCGGCAAGGAGTACATCGCGGCGGTTAAACACTGCGGCAATGGTCTCCTCCTGGAAACCTTGCATTACCCGGATGAAATTCGTGAAAGTGAGCCATTGTTTTCCGGCATCGAGGACGACAAGGTGGAAAAGGACCTGCTCGAAGTCGCCACCGCGTTGATCGACAAGAAGACAGCGGCATTCGATGCGTCCGCATTCAAGGACAATTACACCGTTGCCATGCGCGAACTCATCAGGCGAAAAACCAAAAGCAGGTCTTCGAAGAAAGTGACGCCTCAAGGCGAGAAAGAGCGCCCGAGGACGGAGGATAACGTCATCACTGACGCGGCATTACACCACCAGCATTGCGTCGAAGCGAACCATGCGGCAGATTGCAAACGCCGCCGCGGCGCGAAAAAGCGCGGCGCAAGGCCGGAAAAAGAAGAAGACTGCCAAGCCCGGACGCAAGTCGTCGCTGCCGCCCTTCGTGAAGCCACAACTGGCGACTCTGACCGACGACGTTCCCGGCGGTACCGACTGGATTCACGAATCGAAATTCGACGGTTATCGCTGCCTCGTGGCAGTCGGCGGCGGCGAGAGCCGTTGTTACACCCGCAGCGGCCGCGACTGGACCGGGAAATTCGCGCAGGTTGCGGATGCATTGACCGAACTCGACTGCGACAGCGCGCTCCTCGACGGCGAGATCGTCGCTTCCGGAGACAACGGCGGCTCACACTTTTCGGCACTGCAAAACGCTTTGTCGACGGGCGGTCCGATCGGGTATTTCGCATTCGATCTGCTCCATCTGAACGGCCGCGACCTGCGCCGACTGCCGCTCGTCGAACGCAAGGCACAGTTGCGGCGACTGTTGTCTTCGTTGCCGCGAAAGTCGCCTGCGCATTACAGCGAGCACGTGCGCGGCAGCGGGCAGGCCGTGTTCGATGCGACCTGTCGCAATGGCCTCGAAGGCATCGTGTCGAAGAAAGCCGAAGCGCCGTATGCCGGCCGTCGCAGCCGGGCGTGGCTTAAAATAAAGTGCACGAATCGCCAGGAATTCGTCATCGGCGGCTATTCACGGTCCGACAAGCGCGGACGGCCGTTCGCATCGCTCTTGATCGGAGCGTATGAAGGCGACCGCCTGATTTACCGGGGCAGAGTCGGCACCGGGTTTTCAGAAGCCAGTATGAAGGAGATCGCGGACAGGCTGCGGAAGTTGCGGCGGCAGACATTTCCGTTCGATCAGGTGCCCGGCGCGGTGTCGCGGGATACGTGCTGGGTCGGTCCGAAACTCATCGCCGAGGTCGATTTCGGTGAATTGACAGACGGCGGCCACGTGCGGCACGGAGCTTTCCGCGGCCTGCGGCAAGACAAGAAACCGGCGGAGGTGATAATGGAAAAGACGGCTGGCAAGGCGCAAGCTTCCAGGGGTAGCAACCAGGAGTTTCACGGCATTCGTCTGACCCATCCCGATCGTGTCGTATTTCGGGACCAGGGTGTTTCGAAAGCGGATCTTGCGGCTTATTACGAGGCGGTCGCGCACCGGATGCTGCCGCTCATGCAAAATCATCCGTTGTCGCTCGTGCGCTGCCCGAAAGGGGCCGACGACAACTGTTTCTTTCAAAAGCATGCTTCCGACGGCTTTCCGGATGCACTCAAAAGAGTCTCGATTGCAGAGAGCGACGGCAACACCGCCGAATACCTGTACGTCGACGACGTTGCGGGTCTCATTGCCGGGGTGCAGATGGGTACGCTCGAGTTTCATATCTGGGGGTCGCGCATCGACCGGCTGGAAAAACCCGATCGACTCGTCTTCGATCTCGACCCGGACCCGCAACTGGATTTCGAGGTCGTCAGGGTGGCGGCGACCGTTGTGCGCGACCGGCTCGCCGACGTCGGATTACAGTCGCTGGCGCTGGTTACTGGCGGTAAAGGATTGCATGTCGTCGCGCCCCTGCGGCGCACCGCAGACTGGCAGACGGTCAAGTCATTCGCCAGGGCTTTCGCAAAGTCGATGGCAGCCGCCCATCCGGATGCGTTCACGGCGACCCTGTCGAAGAGCCGACGACACCGCAAGATCTTCATCGACTGGCTCAGAAATGAACGGGGAGCAACCGCCGTGGCGCCCTACTCATCGCGCGCGAAGCAAGATGCACCGGTGGCCACCCCGGTCAGCTGGAAAGAACTCGGCAAGGTTGAAGCGGCGAATACGTTTAGCCTGCATGATGTGGTACAGCGCATGGGGCGGCCCGATCCGTGGGCAACTTACCGCGAAATCAGTCAGTCGCTCACCCGGAAAATGCTGGACAGCATTTCCTGACGCTTCCGGTGCGCCAGATTAAGAGGAACGTCAGTCCTTTTTTTTGTGCCACTCGCCGTTTTTCTTTTCGTATTTTTCCTTGACCGCCGCCCACGCGACGCGATGCGACGTTTCTTCACGCGACGCATCCCCGCGGCGTTCAGCCGGATTCTTGTACTGGTCCCAGGCACTGTTATAGGACTCACGGTAAATATCCTGAGCCTGTTCCGGAAGGTTGTCCTTGACGCTGTCAGGCAGCTCGACATTTCGGCGGTACGGCATGGTCGTCTCCTCATCGCGGCGGGACGACGCGACGTGGCGCCGCCTTGTCCCGCCTGTCGTTCGTGATACGTTCACAGTCATGCAAATGCCGTTCCAGACCAGCGTCTGCGCCCCCGCGCCGATTGGCCCTTCCGCCTGTAAAAAACGCAACAATTCCGCAGCCAGTCGGAAATTATTACAACGAATTCATTGGCCTCTGAATCGCCGGAAGCGCACCGGCCGGACCTGCGCTGGCATAAAGCTTGCTGCGTTTCGTTTTGCACTGCAGAGCAGCCATCCGCACACGAGGAGATATCATGGACAAGCCGTTGAAACAGAAAACCATCGCATTTCTCGCAACCGACGGTGTCGAGCAAGTCGAACTCACGGAACCCTGGGAGGCGATGCGGTCAGCCGGTGCGGAAGTCCACCTGATCTCGCTCGAGTCCGGCAGGATTCAGGCGTTCAACCATCTTGATCGTGGCAGGGAATTCACTGTCGACCGGACGGTCGACAATGCAAAGGCGACCCAGTATGACGGCCTGTGCCTGCCGGGCGGTGTCGCAAATCCGGACGCGCTGCGTTTGAACGCGCCGGCGGTCCAGTTTGTCCGGGATTTTTTCGCGCTGTCCAAACCGGTTGCCGCGATCTGCCATGCACCCTGGATGTTGGTCGAAGCGGGCGTCGTCGAAGGGCGGACACTCACCTCGTGGCCCAGTCTCAAAACCGACATTCGGAACGCAGGCGGAACCTGGGTCGACGAAGCGGTTTGCGTCGACAGGGGCTTGATAACCAGCCGCAAACCGGACGATCTGAAAGCATTTTGCGCGAAGGCGATCGAAGAGTTTCGCGAGGGCAAGCACGAACAGCAGGTGGCCTGAGCCGGAGCCGGGTGCCAACGAACAATACCGTCTGCCGCAGCCGTGTTTAAGGCCAATGGCACTTACTTAAGCGCAGAGTTTGGGTTCACGCGGAGGCTGGAGCCCGCCCTGCGGGCGATAAAGGAATACCCCCTCGCCGGTCGGAGCAGGGGCGACACGCGGGGGTGTCCAACCAAGCGAGTTCCCCTGTTCGAGCGACTTGGACACCCCCGGGTGGCGCCCCTGCGTGGCTGGCATTTGCAGGAGCTTTCCCCCCATCGCCCGCAGTGCGAGCTCCGACCGGCCAGTCCGACCGTCGATCCGGGCCTTAAGTAAGTGCCATTGGGGCTAGGGAGCCTCTGCGGCGTCGCTCAAGCCCAGTTCCGCGACGCCCTGGCTGAACTGGATATCGACCGGAATGTTCGCGTCCGTGAGGCGGTCGAGGTCGCTTTGCAGCTCTCTGCCGATGATGCCTTTTTCTTTCGTCAGGTTGACTGCGCCCTCATAGTCTCCCGTGCCCTGTAATGTCAGCAGGAGTTCCGACAGCGCGGCCATCGCATCTTCCATGCGGTCAAAATCGATCCGGTAGGTACCTGTCTCCGGGTTGCGCACGATCGCACCGCGATCCACAAAAAAATTGAAACGCACCATATTGGCCTGCCCGTGTGCGCTGCTCGCGCCGAAGCGAACGGACCTGAAAATACTGGCCATGAAGGTCACGTAGTTGTCCCTGAGATCAATCTCGCCCAATTCACCCTTTTCGTGCAGGCGCGTGATCATGTAAAGGCCCAATATGTCCGCCTTGCCTTCTTCCAGGCTGCCGCCTGCGTCCAACAGGGCTTCCCGCACGGTTCCCTTGCCGTTGATCGTGTTCTTGATGCCGAGGCCGTGTGCCACTTCATGAAACATGGTATTGGCGAAGAACGCCTCGAAAGTCACATGCTCGCGTTGTGACTCGTCAACCAGCAAGCCGGCAATGGGAACGAGGATCTTGTCGAATTTCGCCTGCATCGCGTTCTTCAATTGCAGCCTTCTCGTTCCTTTCTCCAGTTGCACCTTTTCGTCGTTCGGAAGATTGATTGCGATCGTCTTCGACCCTGCGTTACTGTGGCCCGCATAATAGATCACGTCGTAGGCATTGAGGTCGGAATCCGTGCCCGGCGTTTCCGCCTTGAGTTCGTCAGCTACGGGCAGACCCCGCTGCAGCTCCGGCAGGAATTCGGCAAAGCGGGCGAGCCTTTCGCTCCATTCAGGGTCCTTGATCAGCACATAAGCCTCATAAGCCGCGCGGTAGCCGTATAACCGATCTTCATAAGTCTCGATCGCACCGATGACCAGATCGATCAGATTGGTTTTGACGTCCAGCCAGGCCATGTCGCTCTGCTGGTAATCGTCGGTAACCAGCGCTTCGGCCCGGAGACGCAGGTAATTTGCGAATCCCTCGTGCATGGCCAGGTCCGCCGCCCGACGCAACAAACGCGCGGCCCGGTCGAGTTCATCAGCATAGGCAACGTGGTATGGCGTGACGGTCAAGACGCCCGCTTCGTCCCGCCGGATCAGTGAATAAAGGCCGGTTTTGCCCGGCAATTCAGCCGCCTCGAATTCTTCGGGCGTCATGTCGGCCGGATAAAAGTTCGCGCCCAACGGTTTCTCGCCGAAGCCTTCCATGAACGGCTGGTCATTAGCGAGGCGATCCCAGGGCCCGTAGTTCATCTCGGCGAATTGCCGCGTTTCTGCAATCCCGATCGATTGCAGCCAGTCCCTGAAGTCGTCACGGAACGCCTGCCTCCAGAACAGGTCATCCATCACCTGCGATGCCTCGATCAGCAACACAATCATTTGCTTTTGCTGATCGCTGAATGCCGACAAGTCCGCGTTCAGTGTGACATTCGCGTAAATCTCCGGTCGCGGCGTCGCGTGCGTGGCTGCGTCTTCGACCGGCGGGGCATCGGCGGCTGGTAGGGGGTCTTCCGACCCCTGGCAGCCGGTGATGACGCCGGCCAGCAGCAGAATAACGCCGAGGAGCGGCATATCAGCGACAACGTGCAGGTTCTTCACGATGGATTCCCCCCATTTCAGATATCCGATTGCGCGCAATTATGGCACAGGCGTTCGCGCCGTCGCCGATGGGGTCACAGATCCACCAGCTGTATGTCCGAAGGCGACAGTGCGCTGCCGAGAAATGCCCCGCCGACCCGCGCAAATCGTCCGGCGCCGTCCGTCGCCAGCAGTTGAAGCGTGGCGGCGCCCGCCGGCGGCCGCGATAACCCGTACGATTGCAGCAACGTTGCCACCACCGACGCGGTGGTGCGCGCCGAATCGACGATGGACACCCGTTCGCCGATGACACTCTGGATCGCGTCGCGCAGAATCGGGAAATGCGTACAGCCGAGGATGACGGACTGCGGTTGGTACGCGCCCTCGCCCGCGATGTACGGCTCGAGATACTGGCGCACGATCGTTTCGGCGATCGTGCCGCGCGTCCATCCCTCTTCAGCCAGCGCGACCAGTAACTCGCAAGCCAGTTCGCGCACGGTCGCGTTGCTGTCCATAGCCCGGATTGCCTTGCCATAGGCACCGAGGCCGACGGTGGCCTCGGTCGCCAGCACCAGGTGCCGGCCGGACGGGCAGGCACTGACGGCCGCGTTCGCGCCGGGGTCGACGACACCCACCACGGGTAACGGTGCAAGGCCGGCTTGCAATTCGTCAAGTGCGACCGCCGAAGCCGTATTGCAGGCGATGACCAGCAATTTGATGTCCCGGCGCTGCAGATGCGCTGCCGCTTGCTTCGCGTAACGCAGGACGGAGGCAGCACTCTTGGTGCCGTACGGCAGCCTTGCCGTATCGCCCAGGTAAACGAAATTCTCGTCCGGTAACTGGCTGCGCAGGGCCTTCAATACCGTCAGGCCGCCCACGCCGGAATCGAATATGCCGATCGGCCTCGTTCTCTCGTTCGTCATGGTTTGCTCAGTGCGGGCTCGTGGCTTCCGGGAGCGGAATTCGGGTGGCATCATTATGCACAAGCTAACGCAACGCGGCACGGAACTGGCCGGCCGCGGCCGGCCGTGCCAGACTTGAACACGGTATGAGTCCGGCACGCAAAATTCTGTACGGCATCGGGGCGATCGTACTGCTCGTCATCGCGATTGGGGTCTTCCTGCCGTCCACAGGGCATGTGGAACGGGAGACCACGATCGACGCGCATCCTGCCACGGTATTCGCGCTGGTCAATGATGTGCATCCAATGCTGGAATGGTCGCCGTGGATCGCGGCCGACCGGCAGTCGACACTCGCCTTCTCCGGTCCGGACATGGGCGTCAACGCGGTTGTTCGCTGGAACGGCGCTGCCGACGGCCAGGGCAGTCTGCGGATTGTCGAGAGCGTGCCGTTCGAACGCGTGACGGGCAACCTCGTGCTGGACGGCAAGGAGGCACTGTCGAGCTTTGGTTTGACCCGGTCCGACGGCGGAACCGGGGTCGTCTGGGAATTCGACATCGATTTCGGCAATGACCTGATCGGCAGGTATTCCGGCCTTTTTCTCGAGCGTGCGATCGGAGGGGATTACGAACAGGGTCTCGTTAATCTCAAAACCATGGCGGAAAGTCTGCCGCGGGCGGATTTCAGCGACGCGCAAATCGAGCGCATGGTCGTCGACCCGATTGACATCGCGTATCTGACGACGACCAGTCAGCCGGACGCCGCCGCCATTTCGGAAGCGATGGGCGAGGCCTATTTCAACATCCTGCAGTTCATGGATCGCAACGGACTCGAGGAAGCGGGTCCACCGCTGTCCATCAACCGAAGCTTCAGTGGTTCCGAACTGTTATTCGACGCAGCGATCCCCGTGCGCGGCATCACCGCCGACACCCCCCGATCAGCGGACGGCGTCAAACTGGGACAGACCCGGGGCGGCACGGTGATCCGCGCCAGTCATACCGGAAGTTACCGGCATCTCGGACGGACGCACGAAAAAATCTCCGCCTACCTCGCGGCACACGGGATCGAGCGCAACGGCGATGCGTGGGAATCCTACGTCAGCGACCCGACCCAGACAGCCGAGCCCGAATTGCTGACGTACATCTACTATCCCGTCAAGGAACGGTGACAGCGACCCGGTCGAACTCGTGACCCGCGAAGTCTGGATCGGGACAAGGACTGCACTCCCCATGAGTGCCAACGACGGTCGGAGCGGCTGCCGGTTCGGGGAGGGCTTTTCAGGATCGTGCGAAACAGGGATGTTTCGCCCGAAGCCTACATGGACGTATTCACGGCGG
>JBOHZD010000117.1:0-14356 GCA_050738315.1 Woeseiaceae bacterium | reverse complement strand
AGCATTTACAGCGTATCAAGGGGCGGGTGAAGGCGTGCTCGAACAATACGAGCATGATGTCATTACATTTGTGAAGAATAATTTGGCGCATTGAAAAAGAACCTATACCATTAGCTTTCCAAGCAGTTATCCGGAAGCTGCCTTTCCGCCAATGGTCCACTTGCTGGCACTTCGGCGGATTCTAGACCGAACCACTGCTATTGGGATTTATCCGAGACTGCGTGAGCACGTATCTACAGCCGGTTGATACTCAAAACCCGACATTCTTTTCGCAACACGCTAAGTCAGAGGTGGACCCCAATCATTGGACAGGCTGGCAGCGATTTTAAGGTGGAATCTACATTCATATTTCAAGCTGCCAGGGAAAGCGATCCTATTCCGCGGTAGACTTCATCTGGAGTCTGGTCACCGAGACTCGAATGAGGCCGCTCGTGATTATAATAACCGAACCAGTGATTGATTTTTCCGTTTGCGTCGGGAAAGTTCTGGAAAGCATCGAGGTACACGCATAGAGGTGCAGCTCCGCGAGGCAACCGCCGGTCTCGGGCCAGCAGCAGCCCGACGAGCCGTTCAAATGCGTTTCCTGAGCGCTCGGTTCGATCGCAGTGACACACCAGACGCTCGGCCTACTCGTATCGCAGCGACTGAATCGGCTTAGCCGCCGCCGCTCGCGCCGCGACGGTACCGACGGTCGCGAGCGCAACCGCTAGCGCGAGGACGCCACTGCCGACAAATAGGACGAGGTCCATGTCGATTCGATGGGCGAAACCCTCGAGCCAGCGTCGCATTGAGAAATAGGCGATGGGCCATGCGATGATGTTAGCGACCACCACGAGCTTGCCGAACTCGAAAGTGAACAGGCGCGCGATATCGAGCACGGTGCCGCCCATGACCTTGCGCACCCCGATCTCTTTCGCGCGCCGCTCGGTCGTGAACGAGGCGAGCCCGAAGAGCCCGAGGCAGGCGACGAAAGCGACGAGAACACCGTCAGCAAGCGGACCTGTTGCTCCTGGCTTCGGTAGAGCGCGTCGAAATCCTGGTCGAGAAACCGGCGCGACACGGGCTCCGCGGGTTTGAATCGCGTCCACGTCGCGTCGATGTAATCGAGCGTGTCCGGAATGCGATTGCCCGTGATCCTGAGGGACGCCTGCCTCAAGCCGAGCCGCGTCTCCGAATGTACGGCAGCTTCGGGCTCGGGCGGGACGACGTAGGCCGTCGCCTCGATCGGGTTTTCGATCGAATCGAAATAGACGTCTTCGACGATACCGATCACGTGTGGGGTGCGAATTGTAATTCGCACCCCAAAGGCGGATGATCCCCCGACGGAGTCACCGTTTCCCGACTGTCGACGACAGGTTGGAGAAGCACATGCAGCGCAACGTCTTCGACTGGGGTAGTGTCGATGCGGCTGTCGTTTGGCCCATCACCATCCGCGTCCTCATCGTCATCGACGGCAGAATCAATCTGACGAAGGATCCCAGCGAATTCGGGCTCGGATACGTGCTCGACTCGCTCCGAGCGCCGTTCGCGTGGTGGGTGCGCTTCCACGTGGACGTCGCGAGACACGACGACGTCGGCGGCAACGAGCCGTTGCTCGCGTACCCGAAACCTTTCCGTTTCACCGACCCGAGCTTCGACATCGACGCGTACGATCAGATCTGGTTCTTCGCGGACCGGCCGAATCGTCGCGATGGCGCCGACGGGGCCATGACGGACGAGGACATTCGCAACGACGAGTTCCGACTGTCCGATGCGGAGCTCAAGCTCGTCGCCGAATGGATGGATCGCGGCGACGGCGTGTTCGCGACGGGCGATCATACCGTGCTCGGTGCGGCCATGTGCCACCGCATACCGCGCGTTCGCTCGATGCGCCGGTGGACGGTGGCGCAAGATGTGCCGCCAAGGGATGCTCCCGGCCGGCACGAGACGCTTCAACCCGTCACGGGCGCCGATCCGGAGACCGACACAATCCTTCAGCCGCTCGAGCTCGTGTACCAGGGCGGGCCGTTCGTCGGCCCATGGCAGCCGCATCCGCTGTTTCAGTCCGCGCACGGGGTCGTGGACCGCTTCCCGGACCACATGCACGAGGGCGAGATCATCCCCGATGACGAGGTGCGGCTCGACTGGCCGCTCGACATATCGGGCTATGGGGGTGCGGAATATCCATCCGTCCCAGCCGTGCTCGCGAGCGGCTTGACCGGCGACGTGTCGCCTTTCCAGCGGCCGAGGCCCCGCGTCGTTGCCTACGGTCGAACGACCAATCCAATTCACCCGGGTGAGGTCGCCGACGTCGGCGGCGTGCTGCCACTTCTTGCGTTTCCGAATGCGGGGTCGTTCGGAATCACCAAGCGGTTCGGGCTGGTCGGCGTCTACGATGGCGACCGCGCCGGCATCGGTCGCGTCGTCGTGGATTCGACCTGGCATCACTGGCTCAGCCTCAACATCGACAAGATCGCGAAAGCGGAGGAGCCGCTGGTCGTGGCGTTCAAGGCGAGCGCGCTCGGCATCGAGGTGAGGCCCGTGGCCTATAGCAAGATGCAGGCCTACTATCGGAATGTCGCGCTGTGGCTCGCAACGCCCGCGCAGCGCCGCTCGATGTTGCTTTCGAGTGTGTGGGGCATCCTTACGGCCGCACCGCCGATGGCGTTCTCGGTGGCCGACAGCGGTTGGCGGATCGGCAAAACGCTCGTCGAGGCCCTCAACCGCGAGATGCCGCGTGGCCTCGCCGAGGATCTCGTCGGCGCCTTCTTGCAGCTACCGATCGTAGCGACGGCGATGCGAACCGCCGGCGACGCCGAGTGCGCTCCATTGAGCGCGGATGTCGTGAGTCGAGCGATCGTCGGCGGCATCGCCAGCACGCTCTTGGAGCCGGCGCTCGAGCACCGGGAGAAGGCGGATCGCGGCCTGCGGCCGTCCGTCGACGGCGAGGCGATCCGCCGGCGGGCCGTCGAGGGCGCGTCTCGCGGCCACGCGCTCCTCTCGCAGTACATCGACGACGCTGCGGCCGCCATCGGGGCGATTCAAGCCAGCTTCCGCGCGGCCGCGAACGCTGAACCGATCGACGTTCCCGCGCCGCCCGCCGCGCGGCGGCTGCGCTTCATCGCGACGAGGTTGCAGCTGCCGGATCCGCGCGATCCGGCCCTGGTTGAAGGTCACGTCACGGCAACGATCCGTGTCAGGGTCGGTCACGACGTGATCGGAGCTCGGACCTTGGAGCGCGTGGAGCTTCCCTCCTTCGACGGGCATGGTGCAGTCATCGATCTCGGGTTAGAAATCGGTGAGGCGGAAGTGCGGTCGTGGGAGCGCCTTTCGGTCGACGTGCTTGCCGGCGCGTGGTCCGCGCAGCAGCCGGTCGATCCGGAAGCGATGCGCTTCGAGGACGCTCTGCGCGACGATCCGGCCGGTTGGATCGGCGAGCATGCGCCGGCACGATCGCAAGCGTGGCGGCTCTGGTACCGAATCGAAGGGGTGGAGAGGCCCCCGGCACGTTCGGGGTGATCGCGCTTTGCCGGCTACGGCTAGACGAGCGCAACGCGGGGCCGATTTCGAGCTAGCATCCCGCCGACAACAAAAACGATAGCTCTCAAGCGGCTTCGAGGTGCGGGGGCGTGAAGACGCTGTTCACTGAGCTTAAGCGACGCAACGTCTTCTGCGTCGGGTCGCCTATCTCGCCGGCGCCTGGTTGCTCGCGGAAGTCGCCGCAATTTTCGTGCCGGCGTTCGAGATGCCGCCTTGGGCGATGCGCGCTCTCATCGCGGGCGGGCCGGCTCTGCGGACCGGAGATCGGGCCGCGCGGCGGCGCGATGTCGGGCGGCGGTCCGACTCCGCCGCGGCTGACTGAGGGTCCGCTCCTGCGATGACGGCGAATTCTCTGAAAGGCCGTTCATGGCCTATTCTGTTGAAAAACTCGGCGAAGTAAAGCATTGATGCGATAATTGTTGCGTGTTGTTTGCTGGAGTGATGGCCGATGATGGGCAGCAACGACGAGCCGCAAGCTGAGTTGTTTTACGCGTTTAATCTCGACGAGATCGTGCCGCAGGATCACTTGTTACGCGACATTGATCGTTTGCTGGATTTCACCGAGCTTCGGGGACACCTGGCGTCGTACTACAGCCACACCGGACGACCTTCCGTCGATCCGGAACTCATGATTCGCATGCTGCTGATCGGCTACTGCTGCGGTATTCGCTCCGAACGGCAGCTCTGCTACGAAGTGACAATGAACCTGGCGTATCGCTGGTTCTGCAAGCTGAGTATTACCGACCGGGTACCGGACCATTCCACCTTCTCGAAGAACCGGCACGGCCGGTTCCGCGAAGCGGAAGCGTTCCGCTTTGTCTTTGAACAGGTTCTAAAGCGCTGCATGGACGAAGGGCTGATCGGCGGTGAAGGCTTTGCTGTCGATGCCAGTGTGGTGAAAGCCGATGCCAGTAAGCAGAAGCATCACGACGATGATGACGACTGGGGCAGCGGCAGCCGGGCGATTAACGAGTACCTGGACTCGCTGACCGAAGATGGCTCGTCGATCCCGAGACCGAAGAAGATCTCGCAGACCGATCCGCAAGCCCGTTGGACCTGCGCACCGGGCGGCCCGGCGTACTACGCCTACTCCACCAACTACCTGGTGGACACCGCGGCCGGCATTATCGTGGATGTGGAGGCGACGCCGGCACTGCGAACACCCGAGGTCTGGTCTACCAAGACGATGATCGAGCGGGTAAAGAATCGCTTCGGACTCGAGACCCGGAAGCTCATCGGCGACACCGCCTACGGCACTGCCGAGTTCCTGAACTGGATGGTGAACGAGGCACAGATCGAACCGCATGTGCCGGTGTGGGATCGAGGCGACGAGATGGACGACCGCTTCGGCCGTTCGGACTTTATCTTTGACGCAGAGAAAGACCTTTACACCTGCCCTAACGGCAAAGAACTGAAGCGCTTCCGTCGCAACTTCAAGAAGCCTCGCACGGGCATCACCAAGAGCAACGAGATCAAGTATCGGTCGAGCAAACCCGACTGTGCGACGTGTCCAATGAAAGAACAGTGCTGCCCAAACACCGAGATCCGCAAAGTTACGAGAAGTATCTACGAACCCGCCCGCGATGTTGCGCGTGCTGTTAGGAAAACGCCGGCGTATCGAAAAACCCGACGACAGCGCAAGCAAGTGGAAATGCTGTTCGCCCACATGAAGCGCATACTGAAAGTTGATCGTTTACGACTGCGAGGGCTATCGGGTGCGAAAGATGAGTTCCTGCTGACAGCAACGGCACAAAACTTGAGACGTATGGCCAAATGCTTAAGCACCGGTCCGCCTGGAAACAGCGAAATGGCAACAACATGAACAAAAGCACCCGGATAAACGAACAGAAACACCGCTAGAAAACAAAAAAATCCGGTAACGCCGGATCGGGAATCTCGCGTCGAAGAATCGCGACCAAACAGGCTGACTGTGTACTTAGTTTTTCAACAAAATAGGTCGAAAGCGGATGGTCGATATTGGCGATCTCGGGGGCTGCTCAATGATCTCTATTGGGGAAAGCAGACGCCCGCGGGGCGCAGAAAGAGCCAAACAGACCGGATTTAGCTATTTCAAGCGGACGCGCGTGAGGACCGTCGGAACAGCACAAATCACGCCCCCGCTACCACGTTCGATGAAACCCGGCCCCGCGCCGGGGTTTCTCTTTGAGGATTACTTGAGGCGCAGCCCCATCGACTCCGCAGGAACAGCGCAAATCACGCCCCCGCTGCCATCAAAACTTGCCGTCCTGTTGCTTCCCGCAGCAGTGCGGTTTCTACCGCTTCCCGCTTTGCCTCCAGCCTGACTTGCATGACCGCGTCCCGTTCAGTCCCATCGAGTCGCTCCCAGTGATCCTCGTTGATACAGCACAAGAACATGTATTGCATGATCAATACTCCTCGAAGGTCGCAGGATTCCCTTTCAATAATAGTCGAACGGCGAGGCCCGGGCTCGACCGGCGCTTGCCTGCATTGTCGCGAGCAGCCTGACGAACCCTGGTTCGCCGGGCACTGGGCAGGAAGGCTGAGGATCGCAGCGCCGCGATGCTTTATCAAACGGACCGAGAACCGTCGTGATCGCGCGCCTGTCAGCGCGTCTGGAAGATGGGATCCTGCTGAATCAGCTCGCTGACCCAGTCGACGAAGATGCGCACCTTTGCCGAGAGGTGACGGCTTTGCGGATACATCACCGAGATGGGTAACCGTTCCGTCGTCCAGTCAGTAAGGATCTGCGTCAGCTCTCCCGACTCCAGGTAGGGCCGCGCGACGTAGTTCGCAACCTTCACGATTCCAAAACTCATGAGACCCGCTGCCACATAGGCATCGAAATCGTTCACCGCGAGGACCCCATCGAGTGCGAGCTCCACCTTCTCTCGGCCCCGCGAGAATTGCCAGTCGATGACTCGTCCGGTGCGATTTGAAAGGTAGTTGACGCACCGATGGGTGGATAGCTCCTCGGGCCTGCGCGGGGTTCCATGCTCCTGCAGGTACAGAGAGCTCACACAGCAGACGAAGCTCATCGTGCCGACTCGTCGCGCGACCAGGCTCGAGTCCGGCTGCATGCCAATCCGCACCACGCAATCGATGCCTTCTTCCAGCAGATGCACCGGTCGAAGCCCCATTCCCAACTCCAATCGCAGTTCGGGATAACGCGCGAGGAACGGCGGCAGTTGTGGGAGGACGAAAAGCCTCGCGAGCGCACTGGGCATATCGACGCGCAGTCTGCCCTTCGGCGCGACGCCCGCCTGCATGACGGACGCCTCCGCCTCGTCGAGATCCGCAAGGATCTGCGCGGAGCGCTCGTAGAACGCAGCACCGTCCGGAGTAACGGTCACACGCCGCGTGGTGCGCTGGAGCAGTTGCACCCCAAGGTGCTTCTCGAGGCCCTGTACCAGGTCGCTCACGGTCGTTTTCGACAATTGCAGGGAATTTGCCGCTTTCGTGAAGCCGCCCAGTTCGACCACGCGGGCGAATGCCTGCAATGCCATCAGTCGATCCATTGTCCGCACTCCCGGACAGTGATTCCGGTTATAGCCGATTTATCCCTGTCTGCCGGCTAATTATAGTGTAGCCACCTGATCGATGAAAACGCTTCAAGGAGTCAAGACAATGAATGCCAAAACCCTACGCGCGCTAGCTGCAGCCTTACTGGTCACCTCGCTACCGCTCCCCGCGATCGCGGAATCCCTGGGTGAACATCCCGCCGTGCTCGTCGCGCGGACGTGGAGTAGCCGCAGCGTCGACCCCAATACCCTGGGACTCATTCCCAATACGTTCGTCTTCCTGCATCCGGCGGGTCCCATCTGGGTAAACGAATCCCCAACGGTGGAGGAAAACAACGTGATGCGCGATCCGCCACCGTGGGTGGTGTCGGCGGACGAATGTGTCGAATCAGTGATGGCAGGTCACCCGGCGAGGGACCGCCGGCTTGCCGCTGCAAGCATGGAGGTTCCATCGGGCACGGCGGGGACGGTTGAGAAAACGGATCATCGGAGGCAGCGCCGCTCGAAACCGTCGAGCAAACTCTCTTCCTTCGCAGCCTTCGCAAAAAAGTCATCCAGATACAGTCACAGGTGAACGAAATGACGGCAACAGACAATTCGTGGGTCCTCATCACGGGCGCATCGAGTGGCTTCGGCGAGGAGTTTGCTCGCCAATATGCCGAGCAGGGCCATTCTCTGGTCCTCGTAGCGCGCCGGCTGGACCGGCTTCAAACACTCGCCGAGGCACTGCGCCAGCAGTACCGCATTGATGTCGTCGTGGAGCAGGTCGATCTTTCAGATGTTGAGGCAGTCATCCAACTGCATCAGCGGCTCCGCGAGCGAGGCATTGCGATCGGCATCCTGATCAACAACGCCGGCCACGGACTGCAAGGCCCGTTCGTGGATGGCAAGCTGGACGCGGCAGTGGCCATGCTGCAGCTGGATGTCGTGAGCCTGACTGCGGTCACCCATGTCTTTGCGCAAGACATGCGGACACGAGGACGTGGGAAGATCCTGCTGGTCGCCAGCCTGCTGGCCTACCAGGGCGTGGAGAACTTCGCCGTCTACGCGGCCGCCAAGGCCTACGTGTTGCGTCTGGGTGAAGCCCTTCATCGCGAACTCAAACGCGATGGCGTCACGGTTACGGCGCTTTGCCCGGGCATGTCGGACACCGGATTCGCGACAGCGGCGCAACAGAAGATCACGCCCGCGTTGAAGCGGATGATGATGCAACCGGCACCGGTGGTGCGCGCCGGTATTCGTGCGTTGCAGGCCGGACGCATCAGCGTCGTGCCAGGCTGGGCGAACAAGGCCGCCGTGATCTTTATCTGGGCAACGCCACGCGGGCTGCACCAGGCCATTTTCTCTCGCGTCATGAACGCATGAGCGATGTCCGCCGCCTCCACCGCAGGCCGGCTGCGCGGACCCTCCAGGCACCGCCGCCATGATCGCAAGTCGGTTCGAGCCGGGGACCGGTCACCACCAGCTCCAGTTCGCGTTGTGGCGGTGTCGAACCTCGAATACAGGGTCATAACAGCGGTAATCGCGCAGCACCCAGTCGTAATCATGGCGCTGCCTGCGGCGGCGATAAGTGCGAGACATGACGAAGCCTCCTCTTCGGATTAGCTACGCCATGGGTTGGCTCCTTTCTTTTCCTGAGAAGTGACGCGTTACGCCGCTTTAAGCACAAAGTCGACCTGCACCGCATCGAACGGAAACTCGATTTTTCCGTCCGCGTTCTTGCGCAGCACGCCGGCAGCGAGCAACGCGTGCACATCACCGTGAACGGCTTTCACGTCCCGCCCGGCTGAGATCGAACGCTGTCATCGCTGCGGCGGCAAGCTCCGGGTGATTACGACTATCGAGGAGGCCGCGGTGATTGAGCGGATTCTCGATCATCTCGGTTGCGCCGATGAGTCGGTCGATCCGGCGCATCCGAGCCGGGCGCCGCCGCAGGGTGAGCTGTCGCTCTGAGCCGCTGTTCCGAGCGCGTCTGCCCTCGTTTCGAGATAGCCGTCGACGGGCGAGTCTGGCTCCCTGCTCCGCGGCCTCAATCGACGGCCGGCATTTCTGGTGGGGCAGGGGAGATTCGGCCTGCAAGATCAAGCGCCGAGGGGTCTGCGGCTCCACCATCACGCTCCGGTCATGCAACGACCTTCTTCACAAGCACAAGGCGCTTCCGTCAGCGGGAAGCTGTCGAGACAGCATTGTTTGAATGGACTATGCTTCAGTACAGCGAGCAGGCGGTTTATGTCTACGACCCGAAGACCGCCGAGGCCACGGTCAGGATGTGGGCGATGCCGGTTGGAATAACACAGCTACCGCGGGCGGCGGGCACGCAGGAGAGGCTCTTTTATTTCACTTGTGCCGCGGCTGATCGCGAACGCGAACCTGTGCGACCCGAACTCCCGGGAGCATCTGGCGCTGCTATTATTTATTGCTGGGTGTGACATGGCCCGCAGGCATCGCGATCTGCAGCAGCATGCCGGGGCTGTGCCGACTCCAGTAGGCATGCGGGTCCGCGAACGAGGAGGTAGCAATGAGCGAGCAGGAAAACACGCGCCTGGTTCAGCAGGCGTATGACGGCTTCAAAACCGGAAACATCCAGGCCCTTCTGGACACCTTGTCGAAGGAGGTTGAATGGCAATTACCCGACATCGAGAACGTGCCATTCTCCGGCACGCGCCGAGGCCGGGAACAGGTAGGCGAATTCTTCGCCGAGGTGGACAAGCAGCAGGAAGTTCTGGAATTCGAGCTGAAGGAATTCATCGCGCAGAACGACAAGGTCGTCGTTCTGGGTCATTATTCCTGGAGCGTGAAGTCCACTGGGCGGAAATTGGCAGCCAACTGGGTGCACATATTCACCGTGCGCGGAGGCAATATCGCCAGGTTCCAGGAATTTACCGACACCGCCGCAGCCGCGGCCGCGTATCGCAAGTCGTAGCCGCCTGCCAGCCCGTCGGTCTGAAAACGACAGTCGGCCGCCTGCCTGACAAGGCTCGAGGCAAGTTACGGGGCGAGTCGCCGAACCCTTCCGTGCAGGCGTTATCACGGCGTGTTCGCGCCGGCGAGCGCGGTGCGCGCGCAGATTGTGCCGGGGCGCAAGGCGGGAAAGGCGGGAAAGACGGAGGGGGGCGAAGGTCAGTGACCGGCGGAGCCGACCGAGATCGAGCGGCATCGGTCGATGAGCGGGGCCCAGCGTCTCAAGCGCGTGTTTGCGATTGAGATCGAACGCTGTCATCGCTGTCTGACGCAGGGCAGTTATCCATGGTGACCTCCTAAGTAGGCGTTGTGGTTAGGACCGGCGGCGTGCTCATAACCGTCGTTCGTCCGTTGATCATCACTCCAAGTGCTGAAGCCTAGTGGAAAGCTCATCTCGATCTCCGGCCCACTGGATCCCGATTTTGCGAAAGACATGGGATTGTCCTGGATCTTGAGACAGGGCATGCGCCTGTTGGTGGTGCTACTTCAACCGCACGCTTTACGCGGTATCATTTACGACTGACGCGGACACCGGCTGGGATGCAAAGTTGGAGCAGTCGCTTATGGCCCGGGTGACTCTCGATCATCTCCACTTCGCGACGCCCATGGGGGCGAACCTCGTGGCCGACGGTGCGACGTTTCGGGTCTGGGCGCAGGGCGCGCACGAGGTACACATCCTGGGAGCGTTCATCGGCTGGGTGCCTTCGGACGACACTCGGTTGCTGCGTGCCGATGACGGCCACTGGTGGGGCTTCGTCTCCGGGGCGCAGGACCGACAGCAGTACAAGTTCTGGGTCGTGGGTGAGGAAGGCGGTGGCTGGAAACGCGATCCCCACGCGCGCGAGCTGGACTGGGGCGCCGGAGAATGCGTGCTGCGGAGACTGGACTTCCCGTGGCATGAGACGGGATTCGTCACGCCGAGCTACCACGACTTCGTTCTGTACCAGCTTCACGTGGGCGTGTACTCGACGCCGCGATGGCCGCCCGAACCGGGCACCTTCCTGGATGTCGCAGAGAAGCTGCCATATCTTGCCGAACTCTTGGTCACCGCCATCCAACTCCTTCCCGTCCAGGAGTTCCCCAGCACCTTTAGTCTGGGCTACAACGGCGTGGACTACTATTCGCCCGAATCGGAATTCTCCGTAGAAGACGACGACCTCGGGCCATATGTAGACCGCATCAACGCGCTGCTTGCGGCGCGCGGACTGACGCCCTATCGCGCCGAGGATCTGCGCGGTGAGATGAATCAACTGAAGGCATTGGTCGACTTGGCGCACATACATGGCATGGCGGTGATCCTGGATGTCGTGTACAACCATGCCGGCGGCGGTTTCGGCGACGAGAGCATCTACTTTTTCGACCGACAGAGAGGTCAGCATGACGACCCCCCTCGCTTCAAGAACTCGCTCTATTTCTCTGCGGTGCCCCATGCCGGTGGTCTCGTCTTCGACTTCGCGAAGCCCGAGGTGCGGGACTTTCTCATTCGCAACGCGAAGTTCTTCCTCGAGGAGTACCGCGTAGACGGCTTCCGCTACGACCAGACGAGCGTGATCGACCACGACGGCCGGCCGGATGGCTGGCGATTTCTGCAGGATCTTACCTCGACCGTGCGCTTCCTGCGCCCCGCCGCCTTCCAGAAGGCAGAGTACTGGAATGTGAACCCTTACGTGGTCAAGGCCGTAAGCGAAGGTGGCGCTGGTTTCGACACGACGCTCACCGACGGTCTGCGCCGCGCGATCCGGTGCGTTATCGAACTCGCAAGCATCCCGGGCGACCATTCGCTGGACATGGAGGGGCTCGGGCAAGCGCTGTGGCCGCAAAGCTTCTTTGAGCAGTGGCAGTTCGTGCAGGGGCCGGAGAACCACGACCTGGTGCTGCGCCATTCGGAGGAGCCACGTGAGCAGCGCATGCCCAGGCTCGCCGATCCGTCTAACCCACGTTCCTGGTACGCGCGGAGTCGGAGCCGTGTGGCCACGGGCGTGTCTCTCACCGCACCTGGCGTTCCGATGCTGTTCATGGGACAGGAGTTCCTTGAAGACAAGCAGTGGTCCGACAATCTCGATACTCATCCTGAGCTGCGCCTGTTCTGGGATGGTTTGAGCGCAGACGATCCGGTCATGTGCGACTTCCTGCGGTTCACTCGAGAACTCTTGCGGCTGCGGCGGCAACGCCCAGGGCTGCGCGGCAAAGGGTTTCGCGTGGTTCACGCGCACAATGCGAACCGCGTGCTGGCTTTCCACCGATGGGTTCCGGACGCCGGCCACGACGTCG
The DNA here is from genome assembly GCA_050738315.1 of Woeseiaceae bacterium. Classification (GTDB taxonomy): domain Bacteria; phylum Pseudomonadota; class Gammaproteobacteria; order Steroidobacterales; family Woeseiaceae; genus IDS-8. The sequence goes on along the minus strand of JBOHZD010000117.1, from coordinate 2,105 downwards.
TCGTCGTGGTGAGCCTTGCGACCTTCCACCAGTACGGCTACCGGATTGGCTTTCCGCTTGCCGGTCGTTGGCAGGAGGTATTCAACAGCGACGTGTACGACAACTGGGTGAACCCGCTGGTGGCCGGCAACGGCGGCCAAGTCTTCGCAAGCTATTCGCCGATGCACGGGTTCGACTTCTCGGCCTCGCTCGTCCTTCCGGCGAACTCTCTTGTTGTTTTCTGCCCGTAACGAGCACACCGTCTACGGACAGGCTGGTCGCGTGATCCAGGCGGGAAATTGGGTATCGCCATTCCTCTATGACACTAGAACAAAGTGAGGGACCAAAATGAAAACCAAAAATGGCCTGTTCTCCGTTGTGCTCGTTGCGTTCATAGCCCTGCTTTATCTGCGGCAGTGCCGGCCTTTCCCTCGAAACTGCTGATCGGCTTACTTGAGGCGCACCCGAAGCGACAATGACGGGACAGCGCAAATCCTGCCCCCGCTACCAGGAAACCGAAAACCCGGCCACGTGCCGGGTTTTTTGTGGCCGCCAAGCTCTCATTCTGTCTGCTTCACACGCGAAAGCGGCCATTAGCCAAAACTGTCCTGAAGGTCGACTAGTGACCCTTTGCGGTCATTCAACTCCCAACAGTTTGCGATCGAATCTGTTCACGATCCAATCATCCGGCTGCGCCGGATCGCCACCTTCGGCAAGATGGCCCCTTATCAGTATTGCCGAGTCACCCTGAAAGTTCACCCATACCACGTTAGCGCCGTCATCGAATGACGAGATGTTCGTTACGGTATCCGGAACGGCGATACCCTCATCCGCAACGAGAGGCAATACCTGTCTGCTTGCCTCGATTAAGGCCATTGCCGCGCTGAACCCAATTGGCCCGGTCACCCGGACTTCGAAGTTCTGGGTGGCCAAAGCCAAATAGCGACGAATACTCGCATCCTCACAATTCCAAGCCCTGTTTGGAGGTTTTCTTGCACACTCAACCTGAAATGCCTGCTTAATACCAGCTTCTTCGGAGTGCGGATGGTATATAACGGTGGCAAAGTCTTGCCCCCATATTTGACTTGCGTCCGCGAACTTTATCCCCGGACTGGACGACAGGAGTGGATGTTCGGCCATGACTTGCGCCGTAATGTCGCGAAGATCTTCCTGACTGAGCGGCACATTGTCAGGTTCGGTAGGATCATCAGAGGATTGGCTATCTGCACTGACCCAAGAGCTGTGCAGTAGAAGCTATCTCATAAATGTTAATGGCTTATGGTAGTCTATTGAACCCGATTATGAAGATAATCGGAGTTCACCATGGCCAGAGACCTTACGGACGCCCAATGGGCGTTTATCGAACCCTTGCTTCCCGAATTGCCGACGCGAGCCGACGGCCGAGGTCGCCCCTGGCGAGATTCCCGGGAAGTGTTGAACGGCATTCTTTGGATACTGCGCACCGGGGCTCAGTGGTCGGAGATGCCGAAGCGTTATCCGCCGTACCAGACCTGTCATCGTCGATTCCAACAATGGCGCCGATCAGGCGTCATGAATCGGTTGCTGGAGGCTCTGGCCAAGGACCTTGAACAGCGGGGCAAGATCAACCTTGAGGAATGTTTCATCGATGGCAGTTTCAGTGCTGCAAAAAAGGGGGCGCTGGCGTCGGCAAAACCAAGCGGGGCAAGGGTTGCAAGGTCATGGCAATTGCAGACCGCGCTGGTCTTCCTATCGCCTTATGCACAGCAAGTGCTTCGCCGCATGAGACGAAATTCGTCAAACAACTGATCGAGCATCGCCTCACTGAGGGCAAACCGGAACGACTCATTGGTGACAAAGCCTACGACAGTGATTCGCTGGACGACGACTGTATGAATTTGGGCGTAGCCATGATCGCTCCGCACAGATCCAATCGCAAAAACCTGACACAGGATGGCCGCGAGCTACGACGTTACAAACGGCGATGGAAAGTTGAACGGCTATTCGCATGGTTGCAAAACTATCGCCGTCTTATCACTCGATTCGAATATCATGTGGAAAATTTCCTGGCCTTCCTCAAACTTGCCGCATTCATGATTCTTGCAAACAAGTATTTATGAGATGGCTTCTAGACTCGTGCAACGGCA
>JBOHZD010000116.1:0-18276 GCA_050738315.1 Woeseiaceae bacterium | reverse complement strand
CGGTGAAGCGGACCCGTAAACACCACAGACGACGGTGAGGCGGAGCCTGGATCGGGGGAGCGCTTTTCAGGATCGTGCGAAACAGGGATGTTTCGCCCGAAGCCTACAGGGACGTATTCACGGCGTTCCTGAAAAACACTCCCCCGATTCAGCCTCCGCGGCCGACGACCTCAACGCCGTGTCGTCAGCCTACATCGTGTGAGTGGGCTTATCCCCGCCCAGTGCCCCCGCCAGGTAGTTTTCGATCTTCTTCTGCGTGTTGCCCTGGTCCTGATCGCTGAATTGCACGCCGATGCCGGCAGTGCGTCGGCCCTGTGCGCCCTGGGCACCGCGGGGCGTCATCCAGATCACGGTTCCGGCCACCGGGATTTTTTCTTCCTCACCCATCAGATTCAGCAGCATGAACACCTCGTCCCCCAGCCGATATGAACTGTTGGTGGGTATAAACAAGCCGCCGTTGACCACAAACGGCATGTATGCGAGATACAGCGCGCTTTTGTCCTTGATGGTCAGAGTCAGAAGTCCAGGTTTGGTCATCGAGTTTTACCTTGAATCCGGCAGCGGCAGCAGACCGCCCGGTTGAAATGCACGTCCACTATTCACGAGGCCCGCGGCCCAGTCCAGCAACAGGCTTTCCAGGGTCAACAGCACGTTGAAAGAGCCGCCCGGCTGGCCCCGCAACCTGTTGATCGTGTCTAAATAGCAGAACAGATTTCGCCTGTCCACGTGGCCGAGCACAGATTCCGGGATATCCCCGTCTAGCGGCGCACCGGCGCTGCCGTGCATCCGGTGGATACAGCGCTGGACCTGCCGGCAGAGCCAGTGCAGCACGAATTCCGGCTCGAACTTCGACCAGCGGGCCGCGACGTCGACGGGTGAGGCACGGCGCTCCGCCACTGCCCTGAAATCGCGTGCCATGGCATCTGTCCGGTCCAGGGTTTCGAGGGCCAGCACCGCCGCGAGCGGCGCGAAACCGGCGACCTCGAGCGCCGCCTGCCAGTTTGCATCCGGCTCCAAGCGATGCAGCCAGGCAAGGCTCGTGCTTTCCGGCGGGGTCGCGAAGACGATGCGCTGGCAACGACTGAAGATCGTCGCCGGCAGTCGTCCCGGACGATCCGCGACCAGGATCAGCAAGGTATCTCCGGGCGGCTCCTCCAACGTCTTCAGCAGGCTGTTGGCCGCGTCACGGGTCATCAGGTTGGCAGGCTCGATCACGGCGACCTTGCCGCCGCCTGCGTAGCTCGTCAGGCTGAGGTCTGCAATCAGATCGCGGACCCGATCGATGCCAATCGTGTGCTTGTCCTCCGGCCGTTCGATCCAGCGCAGGTCCGGATGCTCGGGGGCCCGCGCGGGGTACTCCGGCAAATTTCCGCCTGGCGCTGAGTCGAGGTGGCGCCGCGCAAGCCAGATGGCCGCCGCCCGCTTGCCCAGTCCGGGCGCGCCAGCCAACAGCACGGCGTGCGGCCGGCGATCGAATTTCTCGCGCTCACGCCAGGCATCCGCGAAGCCCCGCAGCCAGTCTAACTCAATTGTTTTATCAATCACTTAGGAGCATTTCTTACGGTTTTTTCTCATCCAGAAGCCCACGCATCGCGCGTTCGATCCGCGCCTGCACGGCCGCGAGCGGCTGGCTGGCATCGACGACCGCAAAACGCTGCGGTTCTGCGGCGGCCAGTTCAAGATAGCCTGCCCTGACCCGGGCATGAAAGGATGCCTGCTCGGTCTCGAGCCGGTCGGCATCGCTGCGCTGTCCCGCCCTCTGCATGCCGACATCGCTCGGTGCATCGAGCAGCAGGGTCAGATCCGGTTGCAGGCCGCCGTGCACCCAGTTCGCCAGGGTGTCGATCGTTGCGTGATCGAAGCCACGGCCGCTGCCCTGATAGGCGCGAGTGGTGTCGGTAAAGCGGTCGCAAATCACCCAGGTTCCCGCTTCGAGCGCGGGGCGAATGACATGGGTGACGTGCAGCGAGCGGGCCGCAAAAAACAATAACAATTCCGCGATATCCGGCAACGGTTCTTCGTGATGATCGAGCAACAGCTCGCGGATGCGTTCCGCCGTCGGCGTGCCGCCCGGTTCCCGGGTCGTCAGCACCGGATGACCGCGGTCGCCGATCAACGAGCAGAGAAAATCGATATTCGTGGATTTGCCGACCCCCTCGCCTCCTTCGACCGTAATGAATCGGCCGCGCGTCGTCATTGCAGCGACTCCGTGCTGCGCGCTTCCCGTAAGCGGGCGAGATACTCCCGTACCGCGGTGTCGTGTTCGGCTTTCGTCACGGAGAACTTGTGGCTGCCGTCGCCGCGGCCGGTCGCGACGAAGTAGAGCTCCGGTCCGGGTGCCGGATGCAACGCCGCGTGTATGGAAGCCCTGCCAGGCATCGCGATCGGTGTCGGAGGCAGGCGCCTGCGAGTGTAGGTGTTATACGGAGTGTCGGCCTCCAGATCACTGCGCGTCAGGTTGCCGTCAAAATCGGGGCCAATGCCGTAAATGACGCTCGGGTCCGTTTGCAGACGCATTCCTTTCTGCAGGCGCCTGACAAACACGCCGGCAATTTTCGAACGCTCGTCAGCGCGCGCGGTCTCCTTTTCGACAATGGACGCAAGGATCAGTGCCTCGTACTTTGTGGCCAGAGGCAGTCCATCGGCCCGTCCTTGCCATTCGGCATCGAGCGCCTCCTGCATGAGATCGTAGGCCTGTGTGAGTATGTCGGTATCTTTCGCGTCTTTGGGAAAGCGGTAGGTCTCGGGAAGAAACAACCCTTCCGGGCGCGTCGCACCGGACCCCAGTGCAGCCAGCAGGTCGGGCCAGGCTTCGTACTCGAAGGTCTGTTTCACCGCCTCGTGGTTCGCCAGCCGCGCAAGCAATTCGCGGAAGGTCCACCCTTCCACTATTGTCAGCGAATGCAGGCGCACGGTGCCGGCGACGAACTTCTGCAGCAGGTCCGGCGGGGTGAGTCCGGCTTCGATCCGGTATTCGCCCGCGTGAACCGCGCTCCCTTCTCCCCGCAGTCGGGCATACCAGCTGAACAGCGTTGGATGATCGATGACGCCCAGCCCGGCCAGTTCCTTGCTGACGGACACGAGCGGCGAACCCGGGTGTATTTCGAACACCAGGCCGTCGTCAGGGACCTGAACCGGGGCGTTGAGAAAGCGGACCACCTGCCAGCTGCCGATAGCACCGACGATCGCGACCAACAGTGCGGCGAACAGGAGAAGTCGTTTCATGGGCGGCAGATCCCTCGAATCACTTCAATAATCCACGTTGTGCGCGTAATCGCCACGCGGCCCTCATTGCAACTTTCGAAATACCAGGCTGCCGTTGGTGCCGCCGAAACCAAACGAATTCGACATGGCAATGTTCACCGTGGCGTCTCTCGCCTCGTTCGGCACATAGTCGAGATCACACTGCGGATCCGGCGTGTCGAGATTGATCGTCGGAGGCAATAACTGGTCGCGAATGGCGAGGATCGAGAATATCGCTTCGGCCACTCCCGCGGCGCCCAGTAAATGCCCGGTTACCGATTTCGTGGAACTCACCGCAAGACCGGCAGCCGCATCGCCAAACGCGCGCTTGATGCCGACCGTCTCGCCAATGTCGCCGGCCGGCGTCGATGTACCGTGGGCATTCAGGTAATCGACATCGGCCGGATCGATACCGGCGTCCTGCATCGCCGCGATCATGCATTTGCGGGCGCCCTCGCCGTCCGCGGGCGGCAGCGTGATGTGCCAGGCATCGCCGCTCATGCCGAAGCCGATCAACTCCGCGTAGATTCGGGCGCCACGAGCCTCCGCGAACTCGTATTCCTCCAGGATCACGCAGCCTGCGCCGTCGCTCAACACGAATCCGTCGCGATCCAGGTCGAACGGCCGGCTGGCCGCCTGAGGATCGTCGTTCCGCGTCGACATCGCCCTTGCCGAGCAGAACCCTCCGATTGAAAGCGGAGTCGTCGCGGCTTCCGCCCCGCCTGCCAGCATGACGTCGGCGTCACCATGAGCCACGATGCGCGCCGCCATGCCGATGCAATGCGTCGACGTCGTGCACGCCGTCACGATGGCAAGGTTAGGACCGGTAATGTTGTTCATGATGCTGACGTGTCCCGACACCATGTTGATGATGCTCGCCGGAATGAAGAAAGGAGAGATCTTGCGTGGACCTGAATCCAGGTACTTCGAATGATTCGTTTCGATCGTCTGCAAGCCGCCGATTCCGGCACCCATGACGACACCGATACGATGGCCGTTCTGTTCCGTGATCTCCAGGCCGGAATCCTGCAACGCCTTCATGCTCGCGCCGATCCCGTAATGCATGAACGTGTCCATTTTTCGCGCATCCTTGACCGTCAGGAATTCGGTGACCTCGAAGTCCTTGACGGCGCCGGCAATACGCGTGGTAAACCGGCTGGCATCGAAGTGTTCGATCGGGCCGATACCGGAACGGCCTTCGCGAATGTTTTGCCATGCGTGCTCGAGCTGGCTGCCCACGGGGGACACCAACCCCATGCCGGTAACAACGACTCTTCGCTTGCTCAAGGATTTATCCGGATGGTGATGGCAGGACTGCCATACGACTGGGTTGAAGGGCGCAGCGCCGCCGCCACGCCCTTCTTCTTTCAGGATTCGCTGCGGCGAGCCGTAACGAAGTCGATCGCTTGCTGAACGGTCGTAATCTTCTCCGCCTCTTCATCAGGGATTTCAGTTTCGAACTCCTCTTCGAGAGCCATTACCAGTTCGACGGTATCCAGAGAATCGGCGCCCAGGTCGTCGACAAAAGAGGCATCGTTCGTTACTTCTTCTTCTTTAACACCCAATTGCTCGGCAACGATGCTCTTAACTTGTTCTTCAATACTGCTCATAGTGATCGCTTCTCCTCAGAAGAGACTTTCGAAAAATGAAGTCCGGGTCGTCCCGGGTATCGGGCATCTTGCTGCCACCTGTTCTTGCTCTGATTCAGCGTCGCCAATCGCGGTCCGCGGCCGGCATGGGCGATGTATGTATTTGATAATTCAAGCGCCGGCAAAACCTGCGACGGTATTGTAAGTGAAAGCCAAGGGGCAATCTACAAATGCGGGCTAAATCATGAGCATACCGCCGTTGACGTGCAGTGTTTCGCCGGTGATGTAGGCGGCCGCGTCAGACACCAGGAACATGACCGCGTTGGCGACATCGTCCGCGCTGCCCAGACTTCCCAGGGGCACCTGCGCAAGCATCGACTGTCGTTGGTCAGCGGACAGTACCCGGGTCATATCCGTATCGATAAACCCCGGTGCAATGACATTCACCGTAATGTTCCGCGAACCCACCTCCCGCGCCAGCGATTTCGAGAACCCGATGATGCCCGCTTTGGTGGCCGCATAGTTGGCCTGACCGGGATTGCCCATCACTCCGATGACGGATGCAATGTTGACGATGCGCCCGTACTTCGCCTTCATCATGCCGCGCAGGCTGGCCTTGCACACGCGAAACGCGCCGGTCAGATTGGTGGCGAGGACGTCGTCCCATTCGTCGTTCTTCATGCGCATGAGCAGATTGTCGCGCGTGATGCCGGCGTTGTTGACAACGATGAGCGGCGCGCCTTCTGTTTTCTGCAGATCCGCGAAAACCGACTGCACGGACTCGTCGCTGGCGATGTTCAGAACCACGCCGCGGCCGCGGCTTCCCAGTGCCTGCGAAATCTGCGCGGCGCCCTGATCACTCGTGGCGGTACCGACAACGGTGGCGCCGGCACGGCTCAAGGCGTTTGCGATCGACGCTCCGATGCCACGCGATGCGCCTGTGACCAACGCGACCCGGTCGCGCAGGATGTCCGTATTGAACAAATCGCTCACTGATCCGGCTCTCCATGGTTGTTCCTGGCCAGCGCCAGGGCATCGTCAAGCGCTTTCGGCGTATCGATGCAGATCGCTGCTACCGACCGCTCGATACGCGCGACCAGCCTGGTCAGGACCTTGCCAGGGCCGGCCTCGACCATCAATGAGACCCCTTGCGCGGCCAGGTAACGAACCGTATCCGACCAGCGCACCGGACTGTACAACTGTCGCGTGAGGCCGTGCCGTATCTGCCCGGCCTCTTCATAGGCCCTGACATCCACGTTGCTGATCACCGGTATCGAGGGCGCGGCCAACGGGGTGTCCGCGAGAGCGGCCGACAGTGCATGGGCCGCCGGCCGCATCAATTCGCAGTGGGACGGCACGCTGACGCTCAATAACACCGCGCGTTTCGCTCCGGCTTTCCTGGCCAGTTCGGCAGCGCGCAGGACGGCGGCACGATGACCGGAGATGACGACCTGGCTCGGCGAGTTAAAATTGACGGCACTGACGACCTGCCCTTCCGCCGCGTCCCGGCAGATTTCGACCACGGTACCGTCATCCAGGCCAAGAATCGCCGCCATCGCGCCTTCTCCCGCCGGGACGGCCGCCTGCATGAGTTCCCCGCGGCGCCGTACCAGCCGGATGGCATCGCCGAATTCCAGCGAACCGGCGCAGACCAGCGCCGTGTATTCGCCCAGGCTGTGTCCTGCGAGGTACGACGGTGTGCTGCCGCCGGCCTTTTGCCAGGCGCGCCACCCCGCCACCCCGGCGGCCAGCATTGCCGGTTGTGTCACCACGGTTTCGCTCAAGGATTCGGCGGATCCCGTTTGCACCCGTTGCCACAGGTCGAAGCCGAGACTCTCGCTTGCCTCGCGATAGGTCAGTTCGATTTCGCCGTATCGGTCGGCCAACTCGGCCTGCATTCCGGGCGCTTCGGAACCCTGTCCGGGAAAGATCATCGCCAGCATCAATGGAATATCTCCGCCTGTGGTCCGGTGAGAGTGGCCGGGCATTATATCGACCGGTCATGCCGGTCTCTAATCTTTATCGCGAACCGGTACTGCGAAACGTTAAGGCGGCTCCAGCCAGTACGCCGCCGATCGCGCCGTACAGATGCGCGTTGACCACCACCGGCCCGCCCGCGGTTGCCTCCGAACCCGGCAAGGGTCCCGCGAACTGCTCGTACGTGATTTTCAGAACGACCGCGAGCCCCAGTACGACCGACTCGACGGGCGCGGACTTGAACCCTGCGACCACGCCGGCCAGCAACAATCCGTGTAACAGCCCGGACATGCCGACATACCAGCTCAAACCGGGATCGAGGAACCAGAACGCGAGGTCCATGCAGGCGATCGAAATCGCAATGACCCATGCCCACGCCGCTGTGGACAGGCGGTTGCCCGCCAACAGCCAGACCAGCACCAGGCCGGCGAGGTTCAGGGCCAGGTGCGCGGGATTGAGATGCACCAGGTGTCCTGTCAGCAGGCGCCACCATTCCCCGTCCGCGACCGAAGTCCTGTCGTACCTGAACCATGCCCGGCCGGAGGCCCCGGCAAACTCCGCGAGTGTCGCGACGACGGCCAGCGCGAGCGGAACCCGCCAGTGCGCCGTGCGTCTCACTATGGAGCGGTCGGCCGCGTTAGAATCTTCGTGTAACCCCATGTTTGATATACTTGTGTGATTCCCGGCTGCCAGGGGAATAGTCCGGTTTACAGTACCTTGAGTCAACGCAGCGTACGATTCGCGACGACCCACAGAGAATTTCGGAGGACCGCAATGCGAACTTTCAATCTACCTGCCCGTTGCCGGGGCTTTACGCTCATCGAGATCATGGTGGTCGTGGTCATCCTGGGGATCCTTGCCGCCATCGTCGCTCCCAATGTCATCGGCAGGATCGATGACGCCCAGGTGACGCGCGTGCAGGGCGACCTGCGCGGGGTCGAAAACGCGTTGAAGTTCTATCGGCTCGATAACTTCAGGTACCCGACGACCGAACAGGGTATCGAGGCGCTGGTGAACAAACCGGCCGACCCCACGCTCAAGAACTGGAAGACCGGCGGCTATCTCGATCGGCTGCCGAAAGACCCTTGGGGCAATGGATATCTTTATCTCAATCCCGGCAATCATGGCGAAGTCGATGTCTACTCTCTCGGCGCGGACGGCCGCCCGGGCGGCGAAGGGCTCGACGCGGACATGGGTAACTGGGACCTCGAATAGCCCAGGACGATGAGTTCCGCCGATCGGTCCAGGAGCGGATTTACTTTAATAGAGCTGCTCGTCGTTATTGTCATCGTCGGTATCGTCAGTGCGATGGTGCTGTTGTCCCTCGGCATTGTGGGCGACGATCGTGGTTTGCAACGAGAGGCGCAGCGCATTTCTTCGTTGATCACGCTCGTGACGGACGAGGCTGTCATGCAAGGACGTGACTTCGGTCTCGAGTTCATGCAGACCGGCTATCGATTCGTGGAATACGATCCGCTGCTGGACCAGTGGCACGAGGTCGTCAACGACGACCTCATGCGCCGGCGGCAACTCGACGAAGGCACGGAGATCGAGCTCATTCTGGAAGACCGGCCGGTCCTGCTGAAGGAGCAGGCCGCGGAGATGGACGAGGAGGACGAGGACACTCGCCGGAGCGACCTGACCGAGGACTATCTCCCGCATGTCCTGATCCTGTCGAGCGGTGACGTGACACCCTTCAATATCGCATTCATCCGGCAGTCGGACCGTGCTGCAGTATCGCTCGCCATGAACGTGACGGGTGAGATCGAGATCAAGACCGATGCTGAAACGGCGCTCTAGGGAGCCTCTGCACAAGTCTCCGGATGGCGGCTTTACGCTGATCGAGGTCATGGTCGCCCTCGCCATTGCCGCGCTGTCCCTGGCAGCGGTCGCGGCGGCGATCAGCCAGATGGTCGATGCCGCGACCAGCATGCGCGAACGGACCTACGCAAGCTGGATTGCGCAAAACAGGATCGCACAGCTCCGGCTGGCCAACGTCGTACCCGAAGTCAGCGAAAATTCCGGCGAACTCCAGTATGCGGGTCGCAGCTGGACGTGGCGCAGCACCATCTCGGAAACGGACGTCGAGAACCTGTTTCGAGTCGATGTGACGGTGCTGCTGGCCGATTCCGAAGAAGTTGTCCGCACTGTCACCGGCTTCATCGGCGAACCCGGCATCCCGGGACAGAGCAACCTCGCCTGGACCAGCGGCTCGCTTGCAGAAGGCGAAGAACGGTGACGCCGGCAGCCCTGCGACGAATGCGCGCGTTTACGCTCATCGAAGTGCTGGTTGCGCTGGCAATCTTCGGCATCCTTGCTGCATTTGCATACGGTACGCTCGGCCGCACACTGACGAGCGCCGAGCTGCTCACGACGCAGATGGAGCGGCTCGAGGCAGTCCAGCGCACAATGCGCTACCTCAGCCAGGATTTTCAGCAGCTCGCACCACGGCCCGTCCGGGAGCAACTCGGTGACATCGTCGGAGCCGCCCTGACGACGGACTTCGAATCGGACTACGCGGTCGAACTGACGCACGGTGGCTGGAGCAATCCGGCCGGCCTGCCGCGCGCAACCCTGCAAAGAGTCGCCTATCGCCTGGAGGAGGATCAGCTGATCCGCTATCACTGGACCGTGCTCGATCGCACATTGAGTAACGAGCCGCTGGCCCGGCCTTTGCTCGACGGCGTTGAAAGCATCGTGTTCCGCTTCATGCAGGAGAATGGCGAGTGGACGCAGGAATGGCCACCCTCCAGCCGGCCGGGGCCGCTGGGTTTCAGGCAACGGCCGCGGGCAGTCGAGATCGTGCTGACGACGACGAACGAAGGCATCATCACCCGCCTGCTGGAGGTCGCGCCCTGATGGCCAGGTGGCGTTTTCTTCAAAGACCCGCACGGGACCGCGGTGTTGCTCTCATCACCGCGATCCTGATCAGCGCGCTCGCGAGCCTCGTCGCCACGGACCTGGCCTGGGACAGTGCGCTCGAGGTGCGCCGCACCATGGTGCAGTTGCAACGCGATCAGGCCCTGCAGATCGCGATGGGGGCCGAGAGCTGGGTCATCAGCATACTTCACCAGGACAGCGCGGACAGCCAGACCGATCATCTGGGCGAAATCTGGGCGCAGGAACTGCCCGGACTGCCCATCGAAGGCGGAGAAGTCTTCGGCAGTGTCAGCGACCTGCAGGGCCGCTTCAATATCAATAACCTCATCAACGACGAGGGTGCGGTCGAGACGGCATCCCTCGAGCAGTTCCGGCGCCTCCTGGACGCCCTGGGCCTCGATCCGCGGTTCGCCGGAATCACCGCCGACTGGCTCGACGGTGACCTGGAAGCCGGGTTCCCCGACGGCGCCGAGGATCCGATCTACACCAGTATCCTGCCGCCCTACCGCACCGCCAACCAGATGCTGACCAGCGTCAGTGAGTTGCAGGCGCTGGAGGGCATGGACAAGGAAACCTTCGACCTGTTGTCGCAGCATGTCGTGGCACTGCCGGGCCGCACCGCCATCAACGTCAACACCGCGACGCCCGCGGTCCTGCAGTCGCTCGATGAGAACATTTCTGCGACGGCCGTCGAATCGCTGCTGTCCGAGCGGGAGGACGGCGGATTTGCCGATTTAGAGACGACTTTCTCATCCCTGGTGCAGCCGGATGTGTTAAACAGCCTCGATGAGGTCACGAATTTCTTTCAGTTGAAGGTCGTCGTGCGGATCGATACGGTACAGTTCACCCTGTACAGCCTGCTGCAGCGCAGCCCGCGCGGCGACGTAACGCCGATTTTGCGTAGTTTCGGGACAACCTGAATATGGCGGAATACCTGGTCATGCGGATTGCTGTGGACGCAGGGTCGACGGTCCACTGGATCGCCGTGGACTCGAGCGGCGCACGCCGCAGCCAGCCGGCAAGCGGCACCCTGGAGGAAGCGTCGGCACAGGTCGGCGAGCGCAAAGTGATCGTGCTGGTGCCGAGCACCGAGGTTCTCACCACCAGCGCGGACGTGCCGATCAAGGGAGGAACCCGGCTGCAGACCGCCCTGCCCTACGCGCTCGAGGAATTTCTCGCCGACGACGTCGATAAGCTGCATTTTGCAGCCGGAGCGCGCCGCAGCAGCGGTCGCTTGCCGGTTTCGGTCGTCAGCCGTGAAAAGCTGACCGGTTGGCTGACCCGGCTCTCGGATGCCGGCATCAAGCCGGCATCGATGATCGCGGAAAACTACGGCCTGGCGAGAATCCCGGGCACGATCAGCCTGCTCGTTGCCGAAAATCAGATCGTGATCAACGATGGCGCCGACATCGAACTGGTCATGCAGGATGTCAGTCCCGGCGATGCGCTCGCGGCCATTGGTGCGCTGGACGACAATCGCGGCAATGCGGACGCCGATAGGACGGCAGGCGTCTTGCCCATGCCGCGGCACGTGCTGGTCTATTGCGAACCGGAGGATGACGAGCGTTACCGTCACGACTGGATTGCGATCCGCCACGAAATGGAAAGTCTCGACGTCAACCTGCTGCCTGACGGTGTCATGCCGCGACTCGCGGTCACCGTGGCGACCGGTGCGGGTATCAATCTGCTGCAGGGCGGCTTTGCCGACCGGGTGCACTACTCCGGCCTGTTCCAGCCGTGGAAGTACGCGGCGATGCTGCTGGTCGGACTGGTCGCGGTCGGTGTCGTTGCCAAAGCCGCGAACCTGTATGCGCTGCACAAACAGGAAAGCAGTTTGAGCGAACGGTTCATGGCGGAATACCGGCAGATCGCCCCGGGTGCGCCCGAAGTCGACGATCCGTCAGCGATCGTCGGATCGCTCCGGGCCCGCACGGGCCGTGCGGAGACGCCGCAGGTCTTCCTGCAATCTCTCGAACATCTGAGCCGTGCGCTGCGGGAAAACCGCGAAGCGCGCATCGACGCCATCAGCTACCGGGCCGGTGTCGTCGACATCCGCGTGACGGCGCCGAACGTCGCCACGCTGGACAATATTCAGCGCAGCATCGGCGAAAGCGGGCGTTTTGTAGCTTCGATACAGTCGACCGACCAGGAAGGCGAACGGGTCAGCAGCCGCATGCAGATTCAGGCAGGTGGCGCATGAAGAGCTGGTTCGAATCGCTGGAAGCGCGGGAAAGGCTGTTTGTCGTAGCGGCCGGCGTCATGCTGGCAATCGCTGTTTTCTATCTCGCGGTCTGGATGCCGCTCGATCGCGGTGAGCGTTATGCAGCGACGAATGTCGAGGGCTGGCGCGGCTCGCTCGCGGAAATCGAGTTACTGAAAGGCGACCTGCAGGCCGCTGCCTCGTCCGACAACACCCAGGCCAATCTGAATCAGTCGCTCGTCGTCATAATCGACAACACCCTACGGGAACGAGGACTTTATAACTCGCTGCAGCGCAGCCAGCCCACCGCGACACAGGGAATCAGGGTCGAATTCGAGAATGTTGCGTTTGACGAGTTGATCCTGTGGCTCGGCGACCTCGGATCCAGTTACGGCCTGCAAGTCGAATCCGGTAGCTTTTCCACCACGGCGGAAGACAGTTCAGGCCGCGTCAATGCAACGTTGACCCTGGAGCGCTGAGGCGCATGCCAGGCCAGAAACGCCTGATTGCGGCCGGCGTACTGGCGCTGCTGCTCGGTCTGCTCATCCTGTTCCCGGCGCGGGTGGCCTACCGGTGGTTTGTACCGCCCGAGCTGCAATTGAGCGGTATTACAGGAACGCTGTGGCGTGGCGAGGCAGGCGAAGGCACCGCGGATGGATTTTACCTCGGTCATCTGAAATGGCGCTTCAAGCCGTTATCGTTACTGGCCGGAAAAGCAGGCTTTTTGCTGACGGCCGATCCGGTCTCAGGTTTTATCGAAACCGGCGTCGCAGTCGGGCTCGACGGCAACGTGAGTTTTTCAGCGCTCGATGCCGCGCTGCCAATGGCCACTTTCAAAAATGGAATTCCGTCATTACGCGGCATCGACGGGTCGATCACCTTGCAATTCGAGTCCGTTGTGCTGGCGGACGGAATGCCGGTCGAAGCGGACGGAACGCTTGTGCTTTCGAATCTGGTCGTCCGCGATCTGTCGGGATCGCCCCTGGGCGAATACCGCGCTGTTTTCCAGACCGGCGACAACGGGATCAGCGGACAAGTGCAAGATGTGTCCGGGGTCGTCGACATCGACGGCACGATCCAGCTGCGACCGGACCGCAGTTATCTTTTCTCCGGCCAGATTGCGGCCGCGGCGAACGCGCCTTCCGCGATGGTCCAGCAACTGCAGTATCTCGGTTCACCGGACGCAGAAGGCAAGCGTACCTTCCGTTTCGAGGGTCAGCTCTAGTGTACCGTCAAGGTTCGACCACCACCTCACGAAATTCCTGCAACAACGGAAAATATAAAGCCGTCCGCACCGGCACCGCGGCCAGTTGTCCGTAGAGCCGCGCATACTTGCTCAATTGCGGCCGATAGCGATCCGCTTCCTGCTGCAGAAAGCCCGCGAGATCGCTGCCTTCATGGGAACTCGTCTTGTAATCGACGATCCAGTGCACGCCATCGGCGTCGATACGAATTCTGTCGACCACAATCGACTCGAGTCGACCGTTCCACAGTCCGGTAATCGGTATTTCCGTGTGGCCGTCCCCCGACAGTAGCCACCTGCCCCGTTCGTCTTCCAGAATGCGCGTCAGGGCCTGTTCGACGCGGGCACAGACGGTTTCGATATCGGCGGCGGGGACGCCGAGTTCGCGAGCCCAGGTGCGGGTGACGGGTATCAGCGGGGCCATCGTTGCCGCCGCAACGTCAAAATCGCCGTCGGTCATGCGTTGCAACCAGCGATGCACGATCGTGCCGGCGTGCCGTGCAACCGAACCAACCCAGTCGTAATGCACTTGCTGCGCGTCCGTCTCCACCGGTTCCATGTCACTGCTGCCCGGGAGCTCCGGTGCCGGCGGCAGGGTTACGGGATCCCGCAGCCGCCGCAGTTCAGGCGCTCGAAACAGTCGATCCCGGGCTGCCTGCGGCCCGCCGAAAGGTCTCCCTGCGG
This sequence comes from Woeseiaceae bacterium, assembly GCA_050738315.1. GTDB lineage: Bacteria > Pseudomonadota > Gammaproteobacteria > Steroidobacterales > Woeseiaceae > IDS-8. Next base: position 4,460 of record JBOHZD010000116.1, on the reverse strand, counting down.
ATGCGAAGGCGTCGCGGTAGATCGACTGCACCGAGGGCCAGATACAACGCAGCAGGCTGTCTGCCGGCGGATCGCTGAAATCGTTGCGGTCCGCGTTCAACGCAACGTGCCCCAGCAAATGCAACGAACGACGCGCACGCGTGCACGCGACGTAGAGCAACCGATCCTGCTCCAGGCGCTCCTTTTCGCGTTCCGTCATTTCGATGTAACGATGTAACGGGTCCGCCTCCAGCTCGGCGCGCGGACCGATCGGACTGAGCAGCAACTCCTCGCCGCCGCTGCCATCCGGCAGGTGCAGCCAGCTGAGAACGGACCGGCTGTTGCTGCGCGGCCGCCGGCCAAGCCCGTACAGTACGACATGATCGAACTGCAGGCCCTTGGCTTTGTGCATGGTCATGATCTGCAGCCGGCCGTCATGGTCACTGCGACTGGATACACGCTCCTGATCCAGGGTCGCTTCCAGTTCGGCAACATCCGTCAACGTTCCCGCCGTCTCCAGGCGGTCCAGGACATCGAGAAAGCGATAGATATTTTCCACCTGTTCCGCATGCGCGCAAAGCAGCGGGCCGCCGAGTGCGTACCATGCCCGTTCGACCGTCTCCCGCAGCGCTGCGGTGCCGTGTCCCCGGATGTAGGGACTGAGACGGTCGGCGAAGCTCCGAATGCGGCCTGCCGCCCCCGCCGACAGCGAGGCGAGGCGCCCGGCATCCTGCAGCAACTGCCAGACACTCGAGTGCTGGTCGTTCAGTACCAGGGCGTGCAGATCGCGCCACGTCAGCCCGACCCACGGACTTCGCAGGACGCCGAGCCACGCGATCCGGTCGCGCCGGTGGCAGAGCGCCCGGGTCAGCGCCAGCATATCGATCATCTCCGGCAGGTCCGTCATCCGATCGATTTCTATCGCCTGGTAGTCGATATCCGCCGCGCGCAGCCGCGCCAGCAACTCCGGCAGGCGTGTACGGCTGCGCACCAGCACCGCGGTGTTCTGCTCGACCGGGCAGCGCAGGCATTGCCGTATGATCTCGACCGCGCATGCGGCTTCGTCCTCTGCATCGGCGCCGAACCGGGGATAGACGCAGCAGCGGCCCGCATCTTCGTGCATCGCTGCCGGCACCGAGGCCGCATACGAAATAGCGCCTGCTGCAATGTCGTCCATGGCCGGAAACGCTCTCTCGAATACGGTATTGAACCAGCGCACCAGGTTTTCTCCGGAGCGGAAATTGCGGCGTAACAGCAACGATTCGAGTTCGACGCCGCCGAGGCCGCGGTCGCGCGCCAGCAGAAACTGGCCGACTTCGGCGTTGCGAAAGCGGTAAATCGACTGCATCGGATCGCCGACACAAAAAAGTGTGCGCCCGTCACCGGATTGCCAGCCGGCGACCAGCATTTCAACCAGCCGGTATTGCGCGATCGACGTATCCTGCATTTCGTCGATCAGCAGGTGACGCAGGCTGTAGTCCAGCAACAGCGCAACATCGCCCGGATCGTCGACATTGCCCAGCGCCGCGCGGGCGGCTATTGCCACTTCCGTATAGTCGGTGAGGCCCTTCTCGCTGAAGAGACGACGCAGTTCCGTTACCGCGAGCGGCAGCAACCTGAAAAGAGATCGCAACACGGACCACTGTTCATCCGTATAACGAGGGTTCGGCAGGTCCCGTACCTTGTCGAGTTCTGTGCATAATTCCGGACGCTCGGCCAGCGCTTCGAGCAACTCCAGCATCTCCTGCTTCTGACCCCGGTCCGCGGGCGGAAAACCGTTACTGACGTCAACCGTTTTCCTCCAGTTCCCGGATCGGGTCAGCAACAATTCCGCGATATCGCACCAGGCAACCAGGCTCCCTGCATCGGCCGCCGGCAGTGCGTCCATTGTGCCCGGACTCCCCGGCCGCCGGTGGTCGCTCGCAGGATGCTGGGCATTGGTTGCTGCGTACCGGGCGAGCCGCGGCAGTGTGTCCGTCAGCGACACCGGGAGCAAACGGTGAACTTTCCGCAAGTGTGCGGCGACCTGTCTGGCAATATTCCGTTCAAGCGTTGCGCGCACGAGGTCTTCGCGCTCGCCGATTTCGCTGCCGGTGCCGATGATCGGCAGCCATTGATCCCTCGATGCGAGCATGCTGGCGACGTGCGCGATGTACGCCGCCGTATTGTTATCGAGATGCACGAGCACCTGCTCGACTGCTGCATTCGTTTCGCCGCCTGATAACAGCCACTCGAAGGTTGCCGCGGCCGCGGAACGATAGATTGCCTGCATTTCCTCGTCGGATACGACATTGACGGCGCCGCCAAGCCCCGAACTGATTGGCAATGAGCGTGCGATACTCGAGTTGAAAGAGTCGAGCGTCTGGATCCTCATGCGTCGTGGCGAATCGATCAACTGCCAGCCGAGTTGCCGGTCGCGCTGCAGGACTTTCACGGCGGCATCGAACGTCACTTTGTGATGCATTTCCGCGGGTACGTTGCCGTTGGCTGCCAGCTGCAGTGCAGCGATCACCCTCTGCTGCATTTCGTGCGCCGCCTTGACAGTAAAAGTGATCGCGAGAATTTCTTCGGGAGCGTCAACGGTCGCGAGCAACGTCAGATAGCGCTGGATCAGCAATTCTGTCTTGCCCGATCCGGCAGGCGCCTGCACGACAAACGAACGCGTGATGTCGAGTGCCCGTGTGCGCGCGGCATGGTCGTCACGCAACAGACTGTCAGAGACCACGTTTCAGTTCCTCGATCCGGCTCAACACATTGAGAGTGCGCGGGCTCGCCGCCGGTGCGGTATTGATCCGGACATCACCGGCCGCAATCTGCGAAATCGCACGATGCACGGAGTTTTTCCACGTCTGCAGACGTTCGTCCCAGAGTTCCGGCGCGGCGTTGCCCCATGGAACGCTACTTCCGGTTCCCTTGTACCGGATGCCGCGGCTGTCGACGTTGATCAGCGTCAGGCCGCCGATTTTGCCGTCGAAAGCGCAGGCATACACAACGAGTTGCAGGTCCTTCGGCTGGCCTTGCAGGTCAAGGAATGTTTTGGCGCGGCCCGTTTTGTAGTCGATGACCAGGTAGGAGCCATCGGCCAGCCGATCGATCCGATCGACCCGCAGGCCGAGACGGACGCCGCTCGAGATGTGCGCCAGTTCTGTCTCGACACTGGCGATCGAGAAGGGTGATCGTTTGAGTTCTTCGTCCAGAAAGTCGAGCAGCATTGCCCGCAGCCGCCGCCGCTCCAGGGCGAGGAGACGACGCAGCACGCCGTCCGCATGTCGCAGATGTTCGCTCAGTGCCGACTCGACCGACGTATCGATGCGCGCCCTCCGTTCTTCGGCCGGCCAGCTTTTCATTTCTGCCGACGCCGGCGTCTCCAGGAACAGAACATGCAGCGCGTGGTGAATGATGCTGCCACGCGTGGCCGCCGACAGGCCGGTTTCAATCCGCCGCAGTTCGCGGATACCGAGGCGTCCGAATGCGAACGCGGACAGCGGATCGTTGACCTGCCGCTGCACCGTATAGGCACCGCCGTGTATTTTCTCGCCGGCCTGCACGGGAGGCGCCGGATCGTCGATGCCGCGATCGATGATCGCGCGGCCGCAATACGATGCGGCATGCCAGCCGGGATCGGGCCATTGCGCGCTGCCGGCCCCGAGGTACGGTTGCAGCAACGGACTGGGAGTGAAAGAGGATTCCCTGTCCGCCCGCGGCCAGCTCAGGACCACGGACGGCGCGCTCGCAACGAGACGGGCCAGTGTGCGCCGGGAAAACTCGAGCGTATCTGCCGCGGTTGCGTCAGGCATGCCTGACTGGCGCTGCAGGGCGCGGGAAACGAACGGCAATGGATGTGCCGGCGGCGGCCACTGCAAGGCATGGAGGTCCGCGATCCATACGTGATCGAACTCCAGACCTGCTGCCTCGAGCGTGCCTGCAAGCTGCACCAGCCCGGCGCCGGCTTCGGGCTGATAGACGGTCTCGCTCGCCAATACCGACAAACGCGTGATCGCTTCCGGAAAACCGAGGCGCGGCCGCACCACGTCGATGCGCGACCATTCGTTCAACAACTGACGCCATCGATTGACCAGCTGGAATTCGAGACTGTCCAGGGGCCCGGCGCCCGGCCACCCCAGTTGTTCCAGAAGTTGATCGATGGCGGCGGCCCACACCGCCGGGGCCGCGCGCTCTTCTGCCGCCCTTCCGAACGTCGCAACGCGGTCGACCCGGCCGAGAAACGCGCGGGCCTCGTCGCTCCTGTCCCGGTCACGTAACGCGCCTGCGAGACTCGCGGCGGTCCAGGACCGATCCGGCAGGCGCCGCAGCAACAATTCCAGCCGGCTGCCGCTGTCCGACGTGTCCGTAGCGGCAAGCGGTGTCCGCAGCAGCACACTCACTTCGCGCGATGACAAACCCCCGTGCAACCATTTGAGCCACAAAAGCACGACGGCAACCAGCGGATACTCGGACAGCCGCCTGCCATAGGACACATT
>JBOHZD010000115.1:0-19655 GCA_050738315.1 Woeseiaceae bacterium | reverse complement strand
GTGCCGGACGGCCGCAATACAACCCGGCCCGACTCGGCCAGCTCCGTCTCGACTTCGTTCACGGCACTCTGGATCTCCTTCGAAGCTTGCAGATCCACGTGCTTTTCGGTCCGTACGTTCACCATCTTTTGCGGATACTTCGGCATGCCGGCTGCCAGTTCGGAGAGCCGTTTGCCGTTCTTCTTCATGACGGCCAGCACCTGCAGGGCGCAAACCAGGCCATCGCCCGTCGTGGTCTGGTCCAGGCAGATGAGGTGCCCCGACGTTTCGCCGCCGAGCGTGCCGCCGGTCTCGCGCAGCGTTTCGAGCACGTAGCGATCGCCCACCCGCGCGCGGCAGAACTCGATGCCCTGGCGCTGCAAGGCGTGCTCCAGGCCGAGATTGCTCATCACCGTGCCGACCACCGGGCCTTTCAGGCGGCCCTCCTGTTTCATGGCGCTGGCAAGAATGAACAGCAGCTGGTCGCCGTCGACGATCTGTCCGGTCTCGTCGACCATCACGACGCGGTCGCCATCGCCGTCCAGCGCGATCCCGACCTGCGCATTGAGCGCAGGGACCGTCAACTGCAGCAGCCCCGGCTCCGTCGAGCCACAGCCCAGGTTGATGTTGCGCCCATTCGGTGAGCAGCCGATGGGTATGACTTCGGCGCCGAGCTCGGTCAGGGTGCGCGGCCCGACTTTGTAGCCGGCGCCGTTGGCGCCATCGAAGACGATCTTGACGCCCTCGAGGTTGTAGCCCTTCGGAAACGTCCCTGCGCAAAAGTCCTGGTAGCGGACGCGCGCCGAATCGATGCGTTTCGCGCGGCCCAGTTGGTGCGATTCCAGCGTAATCGCCGGCTGCGTCAGGAATTTCTCGATCTCGGCTTCCTGCTGGTCGGTCAGCTTCGCACCGGCGCCGTTGAAGAACTTGATGCCGTTGTCGTGATAGGGATTGTGCGACGCGCTGATGACCACACCCAGGTTCGCATTGAACTGTTGCGTCAGGTACGCGATGCCCGGCGTCGGCAACGGACCGAGCAGCAAGACGTCGGCGCCGGCAGCCACGAATCCGGCCTCGAGCGCCGATTCGAACATGTACCCGGACAACCGCGTGTCCTTGCCGATCAACACGGTCCCGCCGTCGGGCGCCAGCACCTGTGCCGCAGCGCTCGCCAGCCGCAACGCGAAATCCGCGCTCATCGGATCGTTGCCGACCGTGCCGCGGACGCCGTCGGTCCCGAAAAAGCGCTTATTCATGCGGAGACACCGCTCCGCAACCCCCACTCTGGAATTCCTTCTCGGTCATCAGGCCTCACGCTCCGTGTTGCATGACGGCCCAGGCGACTTGAATGGCGTCGACCGTCGGGCCCACATCGTGGGTGCGGACTATATGCGCACCGCGTTCCACTGCCAATACCGCGGCCGCCAATCCGGCCGGGACCCGCTCGTCGATCGCCCGACCGGTCAGTTTGCCCAGCGTATTCTTGCGTGAAAGACCGATCGTCAACGGCAATTCTAACTCATGGAATCGCCGCAGGTTTGCGAGCAATTCGACATTGTGCACGTCCGTCTTGCCGAAACCGAAGCCGGGGTCGATGGTCATGCGGTCCTTCGCTATGCCGGCCTCGCGACACGCGCGGACACGTCCGGCCAGAAAACCCGCAACCTCGCCGACGACATCGTCGTAACGCGGATCGGCCTGCATGGTGCCCGGTTCGCCCTGCATGTGCATCAGGCACACGGCGACCTCGAGCCGCGCCGCCTCTTCCAGCGCGCCGTCCCGCCGCAGCCCATACACGTCATTGATGATCGTCGCCCCCGCAGCCACCGCCGCCCGCATGACCTCCGGCTTGCTGGTATCGACGGATATCGCGACGTCGAGACTCCGCGCAATCGCCTCGATCACGGGAACAACCCGGTCAATCTCGGCCTGCGCAGTCACCGGCACGGCACCGGGCCGCGTGGATTCCCCGCCGACGTCGATGATCGCCGCCCCTTCCTCCGCCATCCGCCGCGCCTGACTGAACGCCGCCTCGAAATCGACGAACCGGCCGCCATCGGAAAACGAATCCGGCGTCACGTTCAAAACACCCATCACCCTGGGCGTCGAAAGATCGATAAACCCGTCCGCCAGACGCAACTGCATGTTCTCTACCCGCGCTGACGGAAGCCGCGATCGCGTGAACAGATGACCTCCACCCCCTGCCCAGGTTCCGCTTGCCAACAAGCTCAACAGTTCGAGGACAATGCGGCCCGTTAATGCTCGCTGGCCGGTCCGCCGATCGGGCCTGCTTTCCGGGTTCGCTTCTTCTTCCCGCCTTTGGGTTTGCTGGTCTGGTCGGGATCTTCCCAGTCTTCGGGCGGCTGCGGCTCCCGGCCGTTCATGATGTCCCTGACCTGGCTTTCGTTGATCGTCTCGTACTTGATCAGCGCTTTTGCCATCACGTGCAGTTTGCTCTCGTGCTCCAGGAGTATGTCCTTCGCACGGGCGTAGTTACGGTCGATGATCTTCCGCACTTCCTCGTCGATCGTGTGCACGGTGACATCGGACACCTGTTTGTGCTGCGTGACCGAGCGTCCGAGAAACACCTCGCCGTCGTCTTCGCTGTAGGTCAGAGGGCCGAGTCGTTCGGAAAGACCCCACTTCGTGACCATGTTGCGGGCGATTTCGGTGGCGCGCTCGATATCATTCGACGCCCCGGTCGTGACCCGCTCGGGGCCCAGGGTCATTTCCTCGGCCAGGCGGCCGCCGAAAAGCGTCGATATCGTACTTTCCAGCCGTTGCTTCGAGATGCTGTAGCGATCTTCCTCGGGCAGATACAGGGTGACACCCAGCGCCCTGCCGCGTGGAATGATGGTCACCTTGTAAACCGGATCGTGCTCCGGCACGCAGAAGCCTACGATCGCGTGACCGGCCTCGTGGTATGCCGTGTTGAGTTTCTCCTGTTCGCTCATGACCATGGAGCGGCGCTCGGTGCCCATCATGATCTTGTCCTTGGCCATCTCGAACTCGTCCATGCTGACTACGCGCTTGCTCGCGCGTGCGGCGAACAACGCCGCTTCGTTGACGAGGTTCGCGAGATCGGCGCCCGAGAAACCGGGCGTGCCGCGCGCGATGACGGACGGTCGCACGTCGTCGTCGAGCGGCACCTTGCGCATGTGGACCTTCAGAATCAGTTCGCGTCCGCGGATATCCGGCAGCGGCACAACCACCTGGCGATCGAAGCGGCCGGGACGCAACAGCGCGGGATCAAGCACGTCAGGCCGGTTCGTCGCAGCGATAACGATAACGCCCTCGGTGCCTTCGAAGCCGTCCATTTCGACCAGCATCTGGTTCAGGGTTTGCTCGCGCTCGTCGTGGCCGCCGCCCAGGCCTGCCCCGCGATGGCGCCCGACGGCATCGAGTTCGTCGATGAAGATGATGCACGGGGCCTGCTTCTTGGCCTGGTCGAACATGTCACGCACGCGGGAAGCGCCGACACCCACGAACATTTCGACGAAATCGGAGCCGGAGATGGTGAAGAACGGCACTTTCGCTTCACCCGCGATCGCCTTGGCGAGCAAGGTCTTGCCGGTGCCCGGCGGTCCGACCATCAGCACGCCCTTCGGAATCTTGCCGCCGAGCCGCTGGAACTTGCTCGGGTCTTTCAGAAAGTCGACGATCTCGGCCACTTCGGCCTTGGCTTCATCGACGCCTGCCACATCCGCGAAAGTAATGCCGACCTGGTCCTCACCGAGCAGCCGGGCTTTGCTCTTGCCGAACGACATCGCGCCGCGCCCGCCGCCGCCGCCCTGCATCTGCCGCATGAAATAAATCCAGACACCGATGAGCAACAGGATCGGGAATGAACTGATGAGCAACTGGCCGATCAGGCTCTGCGATTCGGGTTCCTGCGCAGTGAACGCGACGTTGTTTTTCTCGAGAATACCGATCAACGTATTGTTGTCGGTCTCGGGACTGATGGTGTAGTACCCGAGCGGCGTGCGATTGCCATAGTTGATGCGCTTGCCGTCGAACTCGGCCCGCTGCACATTGCCCGACTTGACCTGTTCCAGAAACTGCGAGTAATCCGTCTTCTGCGGGGGCGGCCCGTTGACGCCGCTCAAGCCCTGCACCACCGACAACAGCACGACGATGATGACGATGAAGACCAGGATATTTTTGGTTAGATCATTCACGATGAAGATGTCGCTCCGGAGATTGTACTCAATCGATTGCAGTGCCGTCTTGCACAAGCTCCGACACTTTATGGGTATTCGGTGGCCGAGTTAGACTCGGTCTAACGATTAGACACTACTCCAATCGATAGTTTCTCGCTACCAGATAGACCTCACTGCTGCCCGGCCGTGAGGCTTGGGGCTTCATGAGCCGCACCTTTGCAAATGCGCTTTTCGCTTCCGCCACAAACGCCTGCGAACCCTCGCCCTGAAACAGTTTACAAACAAACCCACCGTTTCGTTTGAGAACTTTGCGGGCCAGGTCGAGCGCCAGTTCCGCCAGGTACATCGATTTGGGTTGGTCGATCGATCGGCTGCCACTGATATTGGGCGCCAGATCGCTCAATACAAGGTGTGCGGAGCGGGGTCCCGTTTTCTCGAGGACCGCCTGCAACACCGTGTCCTCGGTGAAATCGCCCTGTATGAACTCGACCGAAGGTAATGAATCCATGGGTATTATGTCGACTGCCACGATGCGGACGTCGCCGTTCAGGCGCCTGGCGATGTACTGGCTCCAACTGCCGGGCGCCGCGCCCAGATCGACGCAAGTCATGCCGCGGTGCAGGATCGGCTCTTTGGCCGCGATCTGCTCGAGCTTGTAGACCGCCCGCGAGCGCCAGCCGTCCCGCCGCGCTTTCTGCACATACGGATCGCGCTCCTGGCGGTCGCGCCAGGAGCCGCTGCTGCGTCTCGGCCCACTCATCGTCGTGTTTCGCTCGTCATCCGCTGCTACAGTGGCAGCATGCACCTGTCCGAAGCACAGAAAAAGCACCTGCGAGGCCTCGGACACAAGTTGAAACCGGTCATCACCGTTGGCGATGCAGGCGTTTCCGATTCACTGCTGAACGAGTTCGATTCCACCATCGCACATCACGAACTGATCAAGGTCCGGGTGCGCGCGGAGAGCCGGCAACAACGTGATGCGCTGCTCGACGAACTGTGCCGCCGGGGTTCCGCCGAACGGGTCGCCCGAATCGGGAATGTGGCGCTGCTTTATCGCCGCAATCCGGACCAGCCGCGTATCCATTTGCCCGAAGCGCTGCGGCGGGAGTCACCGGGACCATGACCGCGCACGTTCCATCGACCTCGGTCGCCCGCATGGCGGGCTCCTGCAGATGCAGACTTCGACGGCAATACGCACGGCCACCGACCAAGTTCGGGCCGAACATACATGACCGAAACACCCGACTTCACTCGTAGCGAACGCCAATGACCTCGTAGCGCTTATCGCCGCCGGGGGCCGAAAAGCTGACCTCGTCGCCCTCGTTCCTGCCGATGAGCGCCCGGGCAATCGGCGAGGTAAACGAAATCATGCCGACTTTCAGATCGGCCTCGTCCTCACCGACAATCTTGTAGACGATTTCCTTGCCGGTCTGCTCGTCGAGTAACTCGACCGTCGAGCCGAAGACAATCTTGCCCTTGGCGTCGACGGTGGTGACATCGATGATCTGGATGTTGGAGAGTTTCGCTTCGATTTCCTTGATGCGTGCCTCGACGAAACCCTGCTGGTCTTTCGCAGCGTGATACTCGGCATTCTCCTTGAGATCGCCGTGTGCGCGCGCTTCGGCAATCGCCGTGATAATCCGCGGGCGATCCTCCGATTTCAGTTTCTTCAGTTCTTCGCGCAGCAATTCGGCGCCACGGACCGTCATCGGCACCTTGTTCATGCCGCCACCTCCTTGTGCAGGTCTTGCAGCCGGTTGACCTCACTGTCATCCAGGTGCTCGAGCGCCTTGCAGGTCGCTACTGCGGCGCCGAGGGTCGTGTAATAGGTGACATGCTTGCGCACCGCTTCCGCCCGGATGGAACGGGATTCATTAATGGCCTGCTTTCCTTCGGTCGTATTCACTATCAGCGCAATTTCTCCATTCTTGATCATGTCGACAATATGCGGCCGTCCCTCCCGCACCTTGTTGGCGCGGCGGCAGCTCACGCCCGCCCTGGCAAGTTCGTTGGCCGTACCGTCGGTAGCCACGATGTCGAATCCACGCGCGACCAGAATTCGCGCGAGGTCCACGGCGCCGCGTTTATCGCGGTCTCTGACGCTCAAAAGCGCTGTCCCCTGCCTCGGTAAAACAACCCCCGACGCAAGTTGCGCTTTCGCGTAAGCTTCGCCGAAGGACCGGCCGACCCCCATGACTTCGCCGGTCGATTTCATTTCCGGGCCGAGTATCGGGTCGGCGCCGGCAAACTTGATGAACGGAAACACGGATTCCTTGACCGAATAATACGGCGGAATCCGCTGATTCACGAAGCCTTGTTGTGCCAGGGTTTCGCCCACCATAACACGAGCCGCGATGCGGGCGAGCGGAATCCCGATGGATTTCGACACGAACGGGATCGTGCGGGACGCCCGCGGATTCACCTCCAGCAGGTACACGACCTCGTTCTGGATGGCGAACTGGGTGTTCATCAGGCCGATCACATTCAGGCCTTTTGCCAGTCGCGTGACCTGTTCGATCAATGCCGCCTGCAGCGCAGGCTTCAGGCTGAATGGCGGCAACGAGCACCCCGAGTCGCCCGAATGCACACCGGCCTGCTCGACGTGCTCCATGACACCGCCGATCAAAACGTGTTCGCCGTCGCACACGGCGTCGACATCGACCTCGGTGGCCAGATCGAGAAAACGGTCGAGCAGCACCGGGCTGTCATTCGAGACCTTGATTGCCGCCTCCATGTACGCGGCCAGGTCCTCTTCGCCATGTATGATTTCCATCGCCCTGCCGCCCAGAACATAGGATGGCCGCACAATCAGCGGATATCCGACGTCCGCCGCCATGGACAGCGCCTGGTCAAAACTTCTTGCAGTGCGGTTCGGCGGCTGTTTCAGGCCCAGTTTGTCGACCAGTTTCTGGAACCGTTCACGATCTTCGGCGAGATCGATCGAATCGGGCGAGCTACCAATGATCGGCGCGCCTGCGGCCTCCAGCTCGCGCGCGAGTTTCAACGGCGTCTGACCGCCGTACTGCACGATCACGCCGTGTGGTTTTTCGACATCGATAATTTCCATGACGTCCTCGAACGTCAGCGGCTCGAAGTAGAGCCGGTCGGAAATGTCGTAATCCGTCGATACGGTTTCGGGATTGCAGTTCACCATGATGGTTTCGTAACCGGCTTCTTTCAGGGCGAAGGAAGCGTGGACGCAGCAATAGTCGAATTCGATGCCCTGTCCGATGCGGTTGGGGCCGCCGCCCAGGATGATGATTTTCTGACGATCGGTTGGATCGGCCTCGCATTCTTCCTCGTACGTCGAATAGAGATAAGCGGTCGAGGTCGCAAACTCCGCCGCGCAGGTGTCGACGCGCTTGAAAACCGGCCGCAAGCCGGCCTTGATACGGCGATTGCGTACGGCACTTTCCTTTTGACGCACCAGCGTCGCGATGCGGGCATCCGAAAAACCCTTGCGTTTCAACTGCCGCAGGCGGCCAGGATTCAGGCTGCCGAGACCGTCACTCTTCAAGCGCGTTTCCTCGTCGACGAGGTCCGCGATCTGCGCCAGGAACCATGGGTCGATGCCGGTCAGCGCCGCGATTTCCGGCAACTCGAATCCCTCCCGCATCGCATCGGCGACGTACCACATGCGCTCCGGGCCAGGCTGCCGCAGCTCCTGCCTGAGGTGGTCCGGATCGAAGCCGCCCTTTGACGTGGGTTTCTGTTCGTCCAGTCCCATGACGCCCGTCTCGAGTCCACGCATCGCTTTCTGCAGCGATTCCTGAAACGTTCTGCCGATCGCCATGACTTCGCCGACGGATTTCATCTGCGTGGTAAGCCGGGTATCCGAGCCGGGAAATTTCTCGAATGTGAAGCGTGGAATCTTGGTTACGACGTAATCGATCGTCGGCTCGAACGAAGCGGGCGTCGCGCCACCGGTGATGTCGTTTTTCAGCTCGTCGAGCGTGTAACCGATCGCCAGCTTGGCCGCGATCTTCGCGATCGGAAAGCCGGTGGCCTTGGAGGCCAGCGCCGACGAACGCGATACCCGCGGATTCATCTCGATCACCAGCATGCGGCCGTCTTCGGGGTTGATCGCGAACTGCACGTTCGAGCCGCCCGTTTCGACACCGATTTTGCGCAGCACATCGATCGATGCATTGCGCATACGCTGGTATTCCTTGTCGGTGAGCGTCTGCGCCGGCGCGACCGTGATCGAATCGCCCGTATGCACGCCCATGGGATCGACGTTTTCGATGGAGCAGACGATGATGCAATTGTCCTTGCGATCCCGCACCACCTCCATCTCGAATTCCTTCCAGCCGATGACTGATTCCTCCAGCAACACTTCGGTCGTCGGGGACATATCGAGCCCATGTGCGACGATGGTTTCGAATTCCTCGCGGTTGTAGGCAATACCGCCGCCGCTCCCGCCGAGCGTGAACGAGGGACGTATGATCACGGGGAATCCGATCAGCCGCTGCTTTTCGAGCGCGTCGTCCAGTGAGTGCGCGATTTCGGCACGGGCGACCTCGAGGCCTATTTCGATCATCGCCTCCTTGAACAGCTCGCGGTCCTCGGCCATGTCGATGGCCTCGCGCGAGGCCGCGATGAGTTCCACACCGTAGCGTTCGAGCACCCCTTCCCGCACGAGGTCGAGCGCGCAGTTCAGCGCCGTCTGTCCGCCCATGGTCGGCAACAACGCGTCCGGCCGCTCTTTCGAGATGATTCGCTCGAGCGCGGTCCAGTGCACGGGCTCGATGTACACGGCATCCGCGGTTTCCGGGTCCGTCATGATCGTGGCCGGGTTCGAATTGACGAGGACCACCCGGTAGCCCTCCTCTTTCAGCGCTTTGCAGGCTTGCGCGCCGGAGTAATCGAATTCACAGGCCTGGCCGATGACGATCGGTCCAGCGCCGATGATCAGCACGCTCTCTATGTCACTGCGTTTTGGCATTGGTATGCGGTGGCCGGTTGGTGCGAACCGGGCGGTCCGCTAGTAAGGGTATTGTTTAATACTGTATTACAATCTACTGTTTTAATTAGATAAATCACCGGAACCCGAGGGCCATCATGGGCGAGGCCTTTTTGGCCTGTTCCATGTCCGCGATGAATCGTTCGAACAGCGGCTTCAGATCGTGCGGTCCGGGACTCGCCTCCGGATGGCCCTGGAAGCCGAACGCCGGCCGATCCTTGAACGCAATGCCCTGCAGGGTATGGTCGAACAGCGAACGGTGGGTCGCGACGACGTTCGACGGCAGCGTGCCTTCGTCGACGGCAAAACCATGGTTTTGCGTCGTAATGATGACCTGTCCGGTTTGCAGATCCTTCACCGGGTGGTTGGCGCCGTGATGCCCGAATTTCATTTTCAGCGTTTTGGCACCACTCGCCAGGGCGAGTAGCTGATGCCCGAGGCAGATGCCGAACAGCGGTATGGATTTGCCGAGGAATTCGCGGATGGCTGAGATCGCATAGGCGCAGGGTTCGGGGTCGCCGGGACCGTTCGACAGCAGGATACCGTCCGGGTCGAGTATCAGTGCCTCGGCCGCCGGCGTCGTCGCCGGTACGACCGTCATGCGGCAATCGAGATCGGACAGGATGCGCAGGATATTGCGTTTGATGCCGAAATCGTAAGCCACGACGTGGTAAGGGGCCACGCGCCGGCTCATGATGCGGCCACGGCGGCCAAACTCGGTGCCGTGACACCATTGATAGCTGCGATCCGTCGTCACGAACTTTGCGAGGTCCATGCCCGCGAGTCCCGGGAACTTTCGTGAATGCCGGATGGCGATCTCGGGATCGACGTCGCCGGTCATGATGCAGCCGGACTGCGCGCCCTTTTGTCGTATCAATCGGGTCAGCTTGCGCGTATCGATATCGGCAATGGCGACCGTTTTGCCGGCGCGCAGGAAATCGCCGAAGCTGCGCTCGGCACGCCAGCTGCTGGTGACCCTCGAACTGTCGCGAATGATCAGGCCTGACGCGAAGATTCGGGACGATTCCATGTCCTCGCTATTGGTGCCGGTATTGCCGATATGCGGACAAGTGAGCGTAACCAGTTGGCGGCAATAGGAGGGATCGGTCAGGATTTCCTGATAACCGGTCATTGCCGTGTTGAAAACCACTTCACCAATGGTCTTGCCGTCGTCCCCGACGGACGTACCAGAGAAGACCGTCCCATCCTGCAATGCCAGAACAGCAGGCGGGCTCAACGGCGGACCTTCAAGATCAAATGGTTCCCCATGGGGCGTCGACCCGTTCGACCGGCGCCGGATACACAAAAGCGGAAGGTGACCGCCTTCCGCTTGTACTTTCGCCGGTACTTGAGCGAATGCCGATATTTTACTGAAGCGCGGCGGCTCGTGCCAGCATCAGGCGAAAATATCGCTCATGCCGTACAGGCCGGGCTTCTGTCGCACCAGCCAGCGCGCCGCCTGCAATGCGCCGTCGGCGAACACCCGCCGGTCGGTCACTTTGTGTGCCAACTCCAGCGTTTCGGCTGCGGATTGGAATGTAACGGTGTGTTCGCCGGGCACTTCGCCGCTGCGCGTCGCAGAAAATACGATGTCGTCGTGCGAGTTGCGGGCGGCGATGCCGTCGGCGGCGTAACGAAAGACACTTTCGAAATCCTGATTGCGCGCACGCGCGAGTGCTGCGCCGAGCTTCAATGCCGTTCCGGACGGCGCATCGACTTTATGCACATGATGGATATCGTGAATGGAGGCGACGAAGTCGTGTCCGAGCGCGGCGGCAGCGCGGCTGACCAGGTCCTTCAGAACCGCGATCCCGAAACTCATGTTGCGATCGTACAAAAGCGGCACCGAGGCCGCGACGGTGCGCATCTGCCGCAGGACTGATTCGTCGAGACCGGTGACACCGCAAACCAGGGGTTTATTTGCGCGGCGCACAGCGTCGAGTACCTGGGGCGTTGCGGCAGGCAGGCTGAAATCGATCACGATATCGGCATGTTGAAGCACGGCATCGAGATCGCCGCCGACCGGCGGCACCGCGCCGCCGTGCTCCTGCCAGTCAATGTCGAAGCCGGCGAGTGCGTCGGCCTGCCGCGCCCACACGCCGGCGAGTTGCAATTGCTTGTCGGCGGCAACGACGCGTATGAGTTCCCGGCCCATGCGGCCGGCGCCGAGGATGCTGATCCGCAGCGGTGAGTTTGCATCGTTGCCGGGTGTTGGTTGCAAGGTGGAGACCCGAACGGAAGGCGCGACGTCGACGGGCATGGTGTGGCACCCGCCGCGGGGAATCAAGCGGTCGCTTGCGGGGTGGGCGCTTCGGGCTCACGCGCGCTCGAGCCGCCCAACTAATAACATTAACAATACGCTCTAAGTACCTATTTTCTCAAAAAATCGCTTGACCGTGTCAATCCAGCCATTGGCGCGCGGGTTGTGCCGGTCGCCGCCGGCCAAGATCGATTCATCGAGCTTCTGCAGCAGCGACTTCTGTTCCTCGGTGAGGCCGACCGGTGTTTCGACCACGACCCGCGCGAACAGATCGCCCTGACGTTTGTCGCGCACGGTGGTGACGCCCTTGTTGCGCAAGCGAAAGACCTTGCCGGACTGGGTACCGGCAGGCACCTTCAGCGCCACGTGGCCGCCGAGGGTCGGCAGTTCGACGTCGCCCCCTAAGGTCACGGTCGCAAAACTCACCGGCACTTCGCAGGTCAGATCCGCGCCTTCACGCGCGAACAGTTTGTGGGGATTGACGCGGATCTCGACGTACAGGTCGCCGGGCGGACCGCCATTGCGCCCGGCCTCGCCTTCGCCCGAGAGGCGGATGCGATCGCCGTTGTCAACGCCGGCCGGGACTTTGACCGACAGTTTCTTGACTTTGCTGACGCGGCCGCGGCCGTGGCATTTGCCGCAGGGATGCGTGACCACGGTGCCGGCGCCCTTACAGGCCGGGCAGGTCTGCTGGATCGAGAAGAAACCCTGTTGCATGCGCACCTGGCCCACGCCGCCGCAGGTCGTGCATTGCACGGGTTCAGTGCCCTTTTCGGCACCGCTGCCGTCGCATTCACCGCAGGTGACCTGGGTCGGCACTTCGATCGTGACTTCGTCGCCGTTGACGGCCTGCTCCAGGTCAAGCCGCAGTTCGAAGCCTAAGTCGGCTCCGCGAAATACCTGGCTTCGTCCGCGGCGACCTGCGCCGCCGAAGATGTCGCCAAAGACATCGCCGAAGATATCCCCGAAACCCTCGGCACCGAAACCGCCGCCGCCCGTTCGGCCCGGGCGCACACCGTCATGCCCGAAGCGGTCGTACGCCGCCCGTTTATCGGCATTGTTCAAAACTTCGTAGGCTTCCCGGACTTCACGGAACTTGCGCGAGGCATCCTCGTCGCTCGCGTTGCGGTCGGGGTGATGCTTCATCGCAAGGCGACGATACGCCTTCTTTATGTCGGCATTGGAAGTGGTCCTGGCCAGCCCCAGGATCTCGTAGTAATCGCGTTTCGCCATAATTCTTGCAGTAAAAGCCAGGCGCCGTTACCGGCGCCTGGCATCGAACACTCCCCCGGAGCGACGAGCCTCGAACGAACCTTAACCGGACTTCGACTTCCGGTCGTCGTCGACTTCCTCAAATTCCGCATCGACGACGTCCTCGGACGATTCGCCGCCGCCGTCACGGGCGTCGCCTTCGGCGGCCTCTCGCGCCTGTCCCGCTCCGGCCTGCAGCTTCTGCACGATCGCCGCGGACGCTTCGGCCAACGCCGCCGATTTCCGTTCGATTGCCTCTTTCTCGCCCTTGTCCATGGCGGACTTCAGATCCGAGATCGCCGATTCAACGGCATGACGCTGTTCGCCGGTAACCTTGTCGCCCAGTTCCTTCAGCGATTTCTCCGATGCATGGATCAGGCCGTCCGCCTGGTTTCTCGCATCGACCAGCTCGCGGAATTTCTTGTCTTCCTCGGCGTGACTGGCGGCATCCGTGACCATGGCCTCGATTTCCTCTTCGGACAGGCCGCTCGATGCCTTGATGACGATGTTCTGGCTCTTGCCGGTGGCCTTGTTCTTGGCCGACACGTTCAGTATGCCGTTCGCGTCGATGTCGAACGTGACCTCGATCTGCGGCATGCCGCGCGGTGACGGCGGAATGTCCGCCAGGTCGAAACGTCCGAGCGACTTGTTGTCCTGTGCGCGTTCGCGTTCGCCCTGCAGCACGTGAATGGTCACGGCCGTCTGATTGTCGTCCGCGGTCGAAAAGACCTGTTCCGCATTGGCAGGAATCGTCGTGTTCTTTTCGATCAGCTTGGTCATGACGCCACCCAGGGTCTCGATGCCGAGTGACAGCGGAGTCACATCGAGCAGCAGCACGTCCTTGACGTCACCCGCCAGCACGCCGCCCTGAATGGCAGCACCGACCGCGACGGCTTCGTCCGGATTCACGTCGCGGCGCGGCTCGCGGCCGAAGAAGTTCTGCACTTCCTCCTGCACTTTCGGCATGCGCGTCTGGCCGCCGACCAGAATGACGTCGTTGATTTCGTTGACCTTGAGCCCGGCGTCTTTCAACGCAATCTTGCAGGGGCCGATGGTGCGCTCGATCAGTTCGTCGACCAGCGATTCCAGCTTGGCGCGGGTCAGCTTGATATTCAGGTGCTTCGGGCCCGTGGCGTCCGCCGTGATATAGGGCAGGTTCACTTCGGTCTGCTGCGCGGACGACAGCTCGATCTTCGCCTTCTCGGCCGCTTCCTTGAGGCGCTGCATCGCGAGCGGGTCCTTGGTGATATCGACACCGGACTCCTTCTGGAATTCGGAGGTCAGATACTGGATCACGCGCATGTCGAAGTCTTCGCCGCCGAGGAACGTGTCGCCATTGGTCGCAAGTACCTCGAACTGGTGCTCGCCGTCCACTTCGGCAATTTCGATGATGGAAATGTCGAACGTACCGCCGCCCAGGTCGTACACGGCGATTTTCTTGTCACCGCGTTTCTTGTCCATGCCGTAGGCGAGCGCAGCCGCGGTCGGCTCGTTGATGATGCGCTTGACATCGAGACCGGCAATCTTGCCGGCGTCTTTCGTTGCCTGCCGTTGCGAATCGTTGAAATAGGCCGGGACGGTGACGACGGCCTCGGTCACCGTCTCTCCCAGGTAATCTTCGGCGGTTTTCTTCATCTTCATCAGCACACGCGCCGAGATCTCGGGCGGCGCCATTTTCTTGCCGTTCACGTCCACCCAGGCGTCGCCGTTGTCCGCCTTGACGATCTTGTACGGCACCATCTTGATGTCGCGCTGCACGACCTCGTCCTCGAAACGGCGTCCGATCAGCCGCTTGACGGCGAACAGGGTGTTCTGCGGGTTCGTGACCGCCTGCCGCTTGGCCGCCTGGCCGACCAGCACCTCGCCGTCCTTGCTGAACGCAACGATCGACGGCGTCGTACGATCGCCCTCACTGTTTTCGATCACTTTGGCCTTGTCGCCTTCCATGACCGCAACACACGAGTTGGTGGTACCGAGGTCGATACCGATCACTTTACCCATAATGTTTCATCTCCGAATTCGTTGGAAAATCGTCCACAACCTTGCGTTCAAGTGGGGCCGCATCAAGGCGTTTCAAGCGCTGGAGCCCCGATTTTGTCGCATTTCGGCGGCTCACTCGGACTCGGGCGCCGCGGCAACCACCACTCGCGCCGGCCGCAGCAGACGGCCGTTCAACATGTAGCCTTTCTGGAACACGGTCAGCACGGTATCGGGCTCCACCTCGGTCGACGGCTGTGTGGTCATCGCCTCGTGCACCGTCGGGTCGAAAGGTTCCCCCGCGGGATCCAGTTCGACCACGCCAAAGCGCTCCAGGGTCGCCGCGAGCTGTTTCAATGTGGTGCGGCTGCCCTCCAGCAGGGTCGCCACGTCTGCCGTCTCTGCTGCCTGAAGCCCCATTTCGAGGCTGTCCCTGACTGCGAGGAGCTCGGTCGCGAAGCGCTCCAGGGCAAACTTTCTTGCCTGTTCGCCATCCCTTGCCGCACGTTTCCGGACGTTATCGAGTTCAGCAGCCGCGCGCAGGTATTTGTCCCAGTTCTCGTCGGCTCGGGCGGTCTCGGCCGCCAGTTTGTCCGGCGCCGCGCCGGCGTCCGTGTCGTCCTCTGCAGGGTCGTTGCTCGTACTCTCCGCGTCGTCCGGGTTTGCACGATCGGGCTTTACAGTCATGTCCAACGGGCTCCAGTCAGCAAAGCGAAGGGCTCCGAACGCTGTCATTCGGCGCCGCGATGCAAGAATTGTGAAAGTTTGGGGCCCTGCCCGCAAATATCAAGACCGATCGGCGTTCATACTGGCTTTCAGGACGGTGCCGAGCAGCCGGGCTGTAACATCGACAATCGGCACCACCCGGTCGTAAGCCATGCGCGTCGGTCCGATGACACCGAGCACACCGATCGCGTCGTCGCTGGTCGTGTAGGGCGCCGTCACGACGCTGCAGTTGTCCAGAATCCGGTATCCGGATTCTTCGCCGATGAAGACCTGCACGCCCTTGGCATTGATGCTGCGATCGAGCAGGTCCAGCATGAATCGCTTTCTCGAGAAGGCATCGAACAGGCGCCTGAGCGTTTCCAGGTCAGACAGTTCCGCGAAATCCATGAGGTTGGTTTCCCCGGACAGCACGAACTTGCCCGGCGGCATGGCCGCCCCGTCCATCGCAGTCTGCGCGACCGTGATGATGTCGTGCATCGCCTGGTTCATCGAGGCGCGGGTGCTCTCGAGATCGGCGATCAGACGGTCGCGAATCTGCATGAGCTCCGAGCCGGCGTAATTCTCGTTCATGTAATTCGACGCCCGCTGTAACTCGTCCGCCGAGTAGGCCCTTTCCGTATGCAGGATCCGGTTCTGCACCTCGCGATCGTTCAGGACCAGGATCGCGAGTACGCGCTGTTCCGACAGTGCCAGAAATTCGATCTGGCGGAGTGTCGCCTGCTGGACGCGCGGCACGGTCACCACCCCCGCCAGGCTCGTGATGCTCGATAACAGGCTGGTCACCAGGTTCAGGAGTGCGTCCGGGTCGTCGTACTGGCTCTCGAGCTGCGCTTGCAGTTTTTTGATTTCATCGCTTTTGGGCTGCTTGTAACGGACGAGCGAATCGACGAAAAGCCGATAGCCGCGCGGCGTCGGCACCCTGCCGGCGGAAGTGTGCGGTGTCGAGACGAAACCCAGTTGCTCGAGATCCGACATCACGTTGCGGATGGTGGCCGGACTCAAGTCCAGGCCGGAGTCCCTGGACAGGGTCTGTGAGCCGACCGGCTGGCCGTCCCGGATAAAACGCTGAATCAGTACTTTCAACAGGTACTGGGCGCGTTCGTTGGGTAGAGTACTGACTGCTTCCGATGCCATTTTGCAGCTTGCAGTTAAATGGGCAACTGACTCATTGTGTGAGCCCGCAATCAAAAAAGCCAGCCCGCAGCTTGGCGCAAGTTCCGGGGTTTGCAACAATCCCGTGTTACCCATGGACTGCGGCGATTCCGGGTCGATGACGCGCCTCCTGCCTGCACGATCTGAGTCCGATTTATGACTAAAGAATTCAATACAGTGGCAATTTTCGGACGTGTCGAGGATCCCCGTGTTCAGGAACCGATGTCCGCGATTGCGGCGCATCTGGCGAAAGCCGGTATCGAGGTGATCGCGAGACCTGGCGTGTCGTTCGAGGTGCCGGTACGCATCGTCGACGAGCCGGAGCTCGCGCGCGAAGCCGACCTGATCATCGCGATCGGCGGCGACGGTACGATGCTCTATGCGGCGGAACTGGGAAGGGAACGCGGCGTGCCGCTGCTCGGTATCAACCGGGGACGGCTGGGCTTCCTCGCCGATGTCACGCCGGGCGAAATGCTGCACAGTCTGGACCAGGTACTGAACGGCCAATACGCGCGCGAATCCCGCTTGATGCTGACCGCCCGCATCATCGCCCCTGACGGCTCTGCCCGCGTTGCGACCGGCCTGAACGACGTCGTCCTGCAGCGTCGCGAAACCGGCCGCATGGTCGACTTCGAAACGCGCATCGCCGGCCGTTATGTCAATACGCATTCGGGCGACGGTCTCATCGTCGCCACGCCGACAGGCTCGACCGCCTACGCGCTGAGCTGCGGCGGACCGATCATAGAACCGTCCCTCGATGCCGTCGTGGTCGTCCCGGTGTGCCCGCATACCCTGAGCGACCGGCCGATCGTCATCCCTGCGAAACACGAGATCGAGGTTCGATTGCTGGCGCACGAGGACAGCAAGGCCGAGATCACGGTCGATGGCCAAACGCTCGGCGACCTGAATCCCGAAGACCGATTGGTGATTGGTGAAGCAAAAAAACGCATTACGTTGATTCATCCGCCCGGATACGATTATTACGAGATCCTGCGATCGAAACTGCACTGGGGCCGGGACAGCCGGGTGCGGACGGGACCTGCATAATCGATGTTGACCCGACTTCACGTGCGGAATTTCGCCATCATCGACGAGGTGGAGGTCGAGTTCGACGCCGGCATGACCGTGCTCACCGGGGAAACCGGTGCCGGCAAATCCATACTGGTAGACGCACTCGGACTGGTGCTGGGTGAACGCGGCGGCACCGGCCTCGTGCGTACATCGAGCCAACGAGCCGAATTCAGCGCGGCATTCGAGCTCACGGAGCGCCCTGCCATCCGGGAGTGGCTGGCAGGACAGTCGCTCGATCTGGACGACGAATGCCTGTTGCGCCGTGTCATCAGCGAAGACGGGCGCTCACGCGCTTTCATCAACGGCAATGCCGTACCGCTGCAAAACCTCAAAGCACTCGGCGAGCAGCTGCTCGACATCCATGGCCAGCACTTTCACCAGTCGCTGGGTCGACGCGAGATACAACGCGACCTGCTCGACCATTATGGCGGCCTCCAGTCCTTGTGTGCGGCGACCGCGGATTCATACACCGCGTGGCAATCCCTGGCAAAACAACTGCGCGACCTGGAAGCGGCCGAGGAAGCTCGGGAATCGCGCATGGACCTGCTTGCTTTCCAGGCACAGGAACTGGCGGCGCTGTCCTTGCAACCGGACGAATATGCATCGCTGCAGGCAGAACGGCAGAGATTCAGGAACAGCGGCCAGCTCGTCGACGGAGTCACCCGTGCATTGCAGGCAATTTACGAGGAGGAGTCCGCGAACGCGCAGAGCCTGCTGGCCGGGGCCGCCCAGACACTGGAATCGATTGCCGCGATCGACCCGGCGCTTGAAGCGGTACGCGCCGCGCTCGACAACGCCGTCATACAGGTATCGGAAGCGGCCGATCTGCTAAACCGCTACAGCGAGTCGCTGGAGTTGGACCCGGCACGGCGCGACTGGGTCGAAGAACGGCTGGATGCCATTCGGGTCGTCGCACGCAAGCATCGCGTCGAACCGATGGAATTACCCGAACTACAGTCGAGCTTGCAGCAGCAGCTCGACGACCTGACGAACGCTGCGGCGACCGGCGCCCGGCTCCGGGCGCAGGCCGGCGAAGCCGCGGCGGCATTCCTTGCGGCCGCAACGTCGCTGTCGGCAGCGCGGAAGAAAGCGGCAAAAGCGTTTTCAGCGGAGGTCACCAAAACCATGCGCGGCCTCGGCATGCCGGAGGGCATGTTCGAAATCGATATGCGCAGACGGGATGCGGACGAGGCGCGGTCCTTTGGTCTGGATGAAATCGAGTATCTGATCAGCGCCAACGCGGGTCAGCCGCCGCTGCCGCTGTCCAAAGTCGCGTCGGGTGGCGAACTGTCCCGCATGAGCCTCGCGATCCAGGTCATCGCGAGCGATGGGAGCGCGATCCCGACGATGATCTTCGATGAAGTGGATGCGGGCGTCGGCGGGGGCGTGGCCGAGATGGTCGGACGCCGGCTGCGCGAACTGGGGCAGACGCGCCAGGTTCTGTGCGTCACCCATTTGCCGCAGGTCGCGAGTCTTGCGGACCACCATTTCCGCGTCGTCAAACTGAGTGACGGAAAAACGACGCGAACGAGCGTCGCGCGGCTGGACGAGGGCGAACGGATCGAGGAACTCGCCCGCATGCTGGGCGGTGTGAAAATCACGAAGCGCACGCGCGACCACGCGGCAGAAATGCTGAAAAGCGGCATGCGCGGCAGCGACAAACGAAAAATCAGGGCGATCTCTGCCCCGTAGGGATTATTTCGCCTTGCCCTTCTTCGGCCGCACGTACAGCACGAGGCTGTGGTCGATGAGCTCGAAATCATGCTTCTTTGCAATTTCGCGCTGCAGCCGTTCGATCTCGTCGTTGGTGAACTCGATGACGTCCCCGGTCTCCACGCACACCATGTGGTCGTGGTGCTTGCCCTCGTCGATCTCGAACACGGAATGTCCGCCCTCGAAGTTATGGCGCGCGACGAGCCCCGCGGATTCGAATTGCGTCAGAACGCGGTAAACCGTCGCGAGGCCGATGTCCTCGCCGGTTTCGAGCAGTTCCTTATAGATGTCTTCCGCGCTCAGATGTCGCTGTGCGCTGCGTTCGAGGATTTCCAGTATCTTCAAACGCGGAAGCGTCACCTTGAGGCCCGCTTTTCGAAGTTCCTGACGTTGTAACATGGGC
>JBOHZD010000114.1:0-10464 GCA_050738315.1 Woeseiaceae bacterium | reverse complement strand
AGGATCGCAACACCGTGCTGCAACTGGTCGCCGCGCAGAACAACGACTGGAACGCGCTCTACGCCGAGATTGCAGAGCTGAACGACCATCCGGAATGGATCGATGACATTCGCCGCATTTTTGCGACTCGCTGGGCCGCCAAAGCGCAAAACGGCTGGTATTACAAGGAAGGCGCAACCTGGAAGCAGAAATAGCGCCTGGCGCTTTTGTGTGTGGTCGCCCCCGCGAAACATCCTGTTTCGCACGATCCTGAAAAGCGCTCCCCAAATCCAGGCTCCGCCCCTCCGTCCGGGTGTCCGCCGGCACGCAGTCGAACAGGCCTACGCCGCCAAATCGTGCCAGACGGCCAAATCGGGCATCTGTAGAAGGAGCCCGCCATGTGGGCGACAGACTGAGCGATGACCTCCGTCACAGCCTTGTAGCAACCCAGACCGCGCCAGCCAGAGCGCCGCTGAGAGACGCGGCCGGCACCAACACGGAGCGATACCGCACCGACATCGACAGCAACGTCAGCAGCGGCAACACTATCGCGACGACCAGCAGCTGTCCCAGTTCGACGCCGGCGTTGAAAGCCAGCAGATTAACGAGCAGCGTGTCCCGTTGCAGGCCGAGTTCTGCCAGCGCGCCCGCAAACCCGAAACCGTGCAACAGGCCGAAGCAGAATGCGATGCGGAAACCCAGGGCGTGTCGCGGCCGAACGACGTTCATGACGCCCGCAAACACGACACTCGCCGCGATCGCCATCTCCACCGGCTGCGCCGGCAACTGAACCAGGCCCGTCACCGCGGCGGCAAGTGTGATGGAATGGGCAGCGGTAAACGCGGTCACGATCGCGGCGATTCGGACCACTCGTCTGCGCAGCGATCCGCCGGTGGCAACCGGCAGGATCAGCAGCAGCAGAAAGGCGAGATGGTCGTATCCGGACAGGATGTGGCGGAATCCCTCGCCCACGAATCCCGCGACACCCGACTGCTGCGATCCCGGACCGGTCAGGGCGATCTCACGATTGCCGTTCGATATCAGGTAAGCACCTTCGTCACTGGAATCGATCACCTGCAGCAAGGCGGCGTGCGCCGGGTTGATGTCGAAGAACAAGCGGTAACGTAGTTTGTAGGCGCCGGCTTGGTCCGGCACCGGACATTGAATGCCGAGGCGCAGGCTCACGAACGTGACGTCCGTATAACGGACGAGCGCGATGCCGCGTTCCGTTGCGGACATTTCGCAGCGGGCCTGACCGGCAGAAAGCACGATGCCGTCGCTGGCGAAAGCCGAGATATCCTCGCTGGACTGCAGGACCTCACCCCAGGTCACGCGGGCGTCGGCGTTGCGATCCAGCGGGACGATCTGCATCAAATCAACGAGCGCCAGGTCGACGACCAGGGTTTGCGGTTCTCCGTCATCCAACTCGAGGGACAAGCGGCTGCTGCTCTGGCTGTGAGCGTGCGCCGGGGTTGCGAGCAAGCAGCTCAACAGCACCGGCACCGAAAAACGGAACGGTCCCACGTCAGCCCCCGGAAGCCAGGAACCGGCGACGCCAGTGGTCGATGATTTGCGCTTCATCCGGAACGCCGGCGGATCTCGCTGCCTCCACCAGGAGTTCTGCGTCTTCGAAGCCTTTCTGGATTTGCCAGTTGGCGCTAGCGTACTGCAGGGCTGCTTCTGCGTCGTTATCGACGAAGAGCGCAAACATCGCCCGCTCGCGTAGATGCAAACGGTCGAACTGAAACCGTTCCGCTTCTGCAAAGCGCCGGCGCAGTTCGTCACCGAACTCGCCTGCTTCGGGCCGCTTCAGCCGTTTTGCGGCAATCGCTCGCCTGAGCAGCACAGCGTCCGCGTTCGGCAGCGCGGCGAGCGCCTGCAGCGCGTCTTCCGGCCGTGAGTGGTTCAGCAACAGGTCTGCATAACTCACGTGCAAAGCGATGCTCGCGCCCGGTAATTCGATGGCCTGTCGATAGTGCGTCTCTGCAAACTGCACATGCCCCGCAGCGGCGGCGGCGTCCGCCTTGACCGTGAGTGCCCATTGCAGGATCGGGTTATCTCGATTCTGAAACGGCACCGATGCCGCGGCGACGGTGTTAAACGCCTGCTCCGCCTGTCCCAGCGACAACAACACATCGGCTGCGCAGTAGCGGGCAAGAAGTTCGTGACCTGTCAGGCCGAGGCGGAAGCAAAGCGACTTCGCGGTATTCACGTCACCGGCGCGGCGCAACGCATCGGCCGCCAGCAACATGCCTTCGACAGACGCGCCGTGGACCTTTTGCATGCGGAGCAGTTCGTCGGCCGCTGCACGAAAGCGATGTTCCGACTGCAGGATCCTGGCGCGCAGTAACCAGACAGACTGTGGCGGCCGGCGCTCGGCCTGCCAGTAGCGGAGCGCGCCGTCCGCGTAGCCGAGAAAGCGCGCATCGCCGGTCCGGGCAAGGTATTGCAGCGCAAGCCGACCGTACCGGGTTGCAGCGACGGCATCGCCGGGGCGCTCGTTCAAAGCCTTGCGAAGCTCTGCCAGCCTGTCGAACGTGCGGGCATCGCCATCGCGTTGCAGAACGACGGCGTTCGGCGAATCCGGTATCCATGCCACCCTGTTGCCGGCGCCCTGCATCGGACCCGGTTCGCCGATCGTGATGACCGCCGCGGCCAGCGCGGCGGCCACCATTCCGACTCGAAAAGGTCCCCTCCGTAGCGCTTCAGGGAGCCGTGAGGAGATCGTCGAACGCATCGGGATTGTCCTGGTCGGTAAACGAAAACTCCATGGCATCCACGTCGACCGGATCGGTATCGTCTGCCGTGTTCGCGAACTGATCCTTCACGAACTGGCTGAAAGCGACCGGCGGCGGCGGCGGCGGGGGCTCCGACGGTGCCGGATCGTTATAACTGCCGCCGCAGCCCTGGATTGCCACCGTCGTTGCCAGCAAGAGCGCCGCGACCGCCAATGTTCTTATGTTCATGATTGGGTCCTCCGTGTCAGTTCGGCGAGCCGGGAAGCGGCATCACCAGGTACGGGAACGTGGTATCGAAAAAGCTGTCGTCGACAAACGCACCGTCCGTGAACGGCAACTGCCCCGCCGGCGCATCCGCCGGATCGAGCAACACACCCATCACTACACGCAACGCGATATCGACCACGTCGTCTCCCGGGCGGCGGCCGTTCGGGAAGCCGGCAGTGTCACCGGCCAGCACACCCAGCGGCTGCTGGCTGCCCGCTGCGACGGCCGGGATTGCCGTATTCAGCCTGAGCATCTCGGAGGCGACGACGTTCGGCGGTTGGTTCAGGCCGTCGACCCCGGTCAGGAAGCCCGCCACCAGGTCCGCGCGCGGAAAGGCCGTCGGCGCCACGGCCGCCGGGAACAGCAGTTCAATCAGGGCCGGCAACGTCGGATTCGTGACGTATAACGCGAACTGCCCGTCGTCCGCCGGTTCGCTGTGATTGAATCGATCCTTGTCCGGCAAACCGATGACCACCTCGTTGACCAGCGGTGAGCCGAGCCGCGAGACCTGCGTGTAAGCACCGCCGTGGATCGCGGCAGGGCGCATCGCAGGCGACGGATTGAGGACCCGCGCCTGGCGCAGGCTGGCAGTCGTCCAGCCGCCGACGATGCCGCTGTCCGGTCCGACCAGGCAGGTCGCCGGCACTTCGAGCGCCAGTGTCGTGACGTTCTTGTCGTCCAGCGTGTTCGGTTCGCCGTCCGGCGCTCCGAGCGGATCGGTGTTGATCAGGTCGAAAACCTCGCCCAGGTTGACGACGAATCCTTCGCGCCTTTGGCCGACGAACAGCCGGCCGTCGCCGCAACCGGGGATCATGACGTCGTAGATGTGATCGTTCGCATAAGCCGCGTAATCGGCGATGGTCTTGTTGCCGATGTTGTCGACCGGCTTGACGAAGTCGGTCGAACCGTCCGCCGCGAGACTCAGCGATTCGCGCGTGCCGCTGCGCCGGTCGCCGCGCACGATATCGACGGTGTAGGACTGCACGACGTTCAGGTTCGCGTCGTCAGCCGCAAGCGGACCGACACCTCCGGCCTGCTTCAACGGAATCGGCACGTCCTCGCCGCCGATATTCAACGCGACGCCCCGTGTGGTGGTCGTGAACCGGAACTGAAACGTGATGTCCTCGACCGCATCGGCCGTGTTGTCGATGTGGATTTCATAGAGCGCATCCTCATCCAGGTCGAAGTAATTCGGCCCGCCGTAGGCGTCCTGCAACGGCAGGTAATTGGCAATCAGGGTTACGTAGGCGTCGCGCCCGGTTTCGTAGCTGTTGAACAGGTAGAAGTCCGTGCCGTCGACTTTGGGTGCTTCCGTAATGAACGGCGCTTCCCGGTGGCTTGAAGCCTGCCCTGCCAGCGGCACCAGCGCCGCCGCCAGGAGCGCAGGGATACTGCGTTTGATCGTTGTCATTTCCGTTACTCCATTCGCAATGGGTCAGCGACGGCGTACCGTCGGTAAGCCAGATACGCACGGAACGCGAACGCGGATGCACGGCCGCCGACAATTTTCGGATGGCCTGCATCCGGACACCGGGTTTGTGCGTATGATGTCTGGCGAAGAAAGGAAACTAGAAATACGATGGACGAACCGGACCTCAACAGTCTGCTTTTGCAGAGCGGCCGCGGCGACGAACGCGCGTTCCGCGCGCTGTACCAGGCTGCGGCGCCGAAGATCATGGCGATTTCGCTGCGTCTCCTGAATGACCACCATCAGGCCGAAGATGTGGTTCAGCAGACGATGATTGCCGCCTGGAACTCGGCATCCGATTACGATCCGGAGCGATCGCTCGCCACCACGTGGCTGACGTCCATCGCCCGTTACCGGTCCCTCGATCTGTTGCGGAAAAGAAAGCGGCAACAGGGCATGCTGCGGGAAGACAAGGAAAACATCCTGAGTGTTCTCGGGCACGATTCGCCGTTCCAGACCAGCGACCCGATTCCCTCTGCGACGGCAAGCCGCCTGGAACGCTGCCTCGCTGAAATCGGTCCCGATCAGGCCGGCTGTATTCAGCTCGCGTTTCTTGACGGCCTGACCTTCGCGGAAATCGCGGCACAGCTCGAACGCTCCGTCGGCACCGTCAAGAGCTGGGTGCGGCGCGGGTTGCAGAAATTGCGGGAGTGTGTAGAGCAATGACTCTCGACAATCCACAGTTGATCGAATTGCTGGCGCAGCGTTTTGTGCTGGGCACGCAGCGCGGGGCAGCGCGGCGGCGCTTCGCCGCGCTGTTGCAGGAACGTGAGGATGCGCGCCGCGCGGTCGTTTACTGGGAGGCAAGACTGACGCCGCTTGCATGGGGCCTGCATCCAGTCGATCCGTCGGAACTGGTCTGGCAGCGGATCTGCCGCGAGCTTGGCATCGGTGCCGAGCAACCCAAAGCGCAGCCGTCCGCGGGCGGCAACCGCTGGGCGGCCGTCGCAGCCGCGTGCGCGCTACTCGCGGTCGTCACGGCGGGCGGCTGGTGGCGCGCGGCCAATCGGCCCCCCGACATCGTGACGAATACCGTCGTCGAGAGAGTGCCGGAAGCGGTTGCGGTTGCGGTCGTCAGCGACAGCGAGGGCCGGACTTTGTGGCTCACGCGCATTGCGCCCGGCAGCCGCGACCTGACGGCCCAGGTCATCGACGGCGTGGACCCGCGTCCTGACAATGACTACGAATTATGGGCGCTGACGGACGCGGGCGTTCCGGTGTCGCTGGGCCTGCTGCCACAGTCCGGCCGTCGTTCCGTTGCCCTGGACGACGCTGCGATTGCCGCGCTCGGCAGCAGTTCGACGGTCGCGGTCAGCCTGGAGCCGCGGGGCGGTTCGCCGCAGGCGACTCCGACCGGGCCCGTCCTGTACACGGCTGCGTTGCTGGCGCCGTGACGTGACGTGATTCGACGTGGCGCGGCGATTGACGCCGGTCGCCCGCATGGCGGGCGACCCCGGGCGACCCGAACCGTCAACGCCTACCCAATCGTGTCCTGAAACAGCCGCAGCCAGTTGCGACCCAGCAGGCGTTCGAGCTCGTGTTCCGACCAGCCGCGCCGGTCGAGTATGCGAATCACGTTGCGAAAACGATCGGTCGAGTCGAGTTCCGGTATCCACGGCGGCCAGCGCACTTCGTAACTCGCGTCGAACGCCTCCAGCCGCGGCTTGTACCAGTTGTCCCGGGTTGCCCACGATGCGATCCCCTGCGGCGGAAAGTCGCTCGATAATGCAACGTGATCGTGTCCGGCGATCGACACCGCATGCTCGATGTGCGCGACATAGTCGTGGATCGTCGTGCTACCGCCGGGGTCGGGTCCGATGAAGTAGCCGAGCGCCGCGATGCCGACGACACCGCCTTTCTCCGCGCATGCACGAATCTGCGCGTCCGTCTTGGCGCGCGGATGTTTTCTGCGCAGTGCCTCGCACATCGTGTGCGTCATCGCAACCGGCTTCGCCGAGAAAGCGATCCCGTCCTGTGTCGTCTGCTGCCCGCAGTGCGACAGGTCGATCATCACGCCAATCTCGTTCATGCGCTCGACCACCTCGATACCGAACTTCGACAAGCCCGCGTTGGTGCGTTCGAGGCAGCCGTCGCCCAGGCTGTTACGGTAGTTGTAAGTGAGCTGGAAACTGCGCATGCCGAGCGCATGGAGGGCTTCCACGTTGTCGGCATCTTCTTCCAGCATCGTCGCATCCTGGAAATTCAGGAGAACGGCGGTTTTATGCTCGCGCTTCGCGCGCTCGAAGTCCGATGCAGTCAATGCAAGCATGAGTCTGTCGTGATGTCGCGCCGCCTGTTTCCGCCACTCGACCAGCGCATCGACGGCGGTCTCCAGATCATCCCTCGGCAGACTCTCGACGATGCCTGTGTAACCGGTCGCGGCGAGGGCGGCGAACTCGTCATCGCCCCACTCCTTGCCGAAGGAAAGTGCATCGATGACCAGCGCGCCGTCATAGAGCGTCGTCAGGCGATCCTCGGCCGACGCCGGATACACCGCGAGAGTGACGGCGCCTGTGAGCAGATTGAGCGCCTGCCGTCGGGTCATGCGCACCGCCATTCCGTTGTCTCCCCCTGTCCCTTGACGTGTTATTCAGGTTGTTTCCGCCGGTCGATTCTCTCAGAGCTGGAACCTTTTTTGCAGGCTGTGCGGCGAGATTTCTGGAATCGAAGCTCATATTCAGAAATAATCCGCCGGTGTTGGCCGCGACTCAACGGATTTGATTACTTTTCCCTCTGCACCGGACCCGCACGCCGTCGCGGTCATGCTGCTGGCGATTACGGCGATCGTGCTGTTCAGCCAGTCGCGTATCTCCCTCGAGTCATCCGGTCTCGCCGTGCTGACTGCGTTGGTCATCGGCTTTCAGGTATTCCCTTATTATGGGAAGGAAGGGCGGCTTGGCCCCAGCGAATTCCTCGCGGGATTCGGCAACACGGCGCTGATTACGATCATCGCGCTGTTGATCTGTTCCAAAGCGCTGGAGGTGACGGGCGCGCTGCACACGATTACGCGTGCGCTGGCCAGCATCTGGAGCCGGAGTCCGCGGGGAGGATTGCTGGTCGCGATGTTCGGTTGCGCCATCGCCAGCATGTTCATGAACAATACGCCGCTTGTCGCGATGATCCTGCCCGTCTTCGTCGCGGTCTGTATTCGCACGCAGATACCGGTGACGGACGTGCTGATGCCGATCGGTTTCTCGACGATCATCGGCGGCATGGCAACGACGATCGGCACTTCGACCAATCTGCTCGTCGCAGACATTTCGGCACGCATGGGCATGGAACCGCTCGAAATGTTCGAGTTCGCGCCGCCGGTGATGATCGCCGGCTCGGCGAGCATTCTGTTTCTGTGGCTGATCGGACCGAAAGTGCTGCCGGTCCGATCGGCACCCATGACCGATACTTCGCCGCGGATTTTTCGCGGCGTCCTGCACGTCACCGACAAGAGTGCCGCAGCCGGCCGCACACTTGCCGAGATGCGGGCGATGACCAATGGACGCATGCAGCTTGACCGCATTGAACGCGGCGAGGACCTGTTCATTGCACGCCTGCCAACGACGGTGCTGCGCAGCGGCGACCGGCTGTACGTCAGGGGCGAGCCGCATCAGCTGAAGGAATATGAAACCCTGCTTGGCACGCCGTTATGGCATGCGGATACGGCCACGAGCGACTCGGCGAAACAGTGGGTCGAGGAAAAAACGCACCAACGTCTGGCGGAGATCGTTATTACGTCGGCATCGTCGCTGTACGGCCAGACGCTGCGACAAACGGCGTTGCTCGAGCAATACGGCTTGACGCCGATCGCCGTGCATGCCCCCAAGAGCCGCACCGGCGACAACCCGACCGAAATGCGCAAACTTCAGGAGCTCAGACTGCGGGTCGGCGACGTCGTGCTCGTGCAGGGTGACTCGAAGGGCATCAACGACCTGAAGCAGAGCGGGCAGGTCCTGTTGCTGGACAGCTCGATTGACCTGCCGCATACCGCGAAGGCCGGTGTCGCGACAGCGATCATGGCCGGCGTTATCCTGATTGCGGCGTTTGGAATCTGGCCGATCTTCGTCAGCTCTTTGCTCGGGGTCGTGCTTTGTATTGCCACCCGTTGTATCCAATGGCGCCAGTTGCGCGCGGCAATCGACACCAACCTGGTGGTGATGATCGTTACGTCGCTGGCGCTTGGACAGGCGCTGCTGACAACGGGAGCAGCGGCCTGGATAGCCGGCGTCTTCGTCGCGTTTGCGGGCGACCTGTCGCCTGGCTTCGTGATCGCATTGTTGATGCTGCTGACTGCCTTGCTGACGGAGGTCGTCACCAACAATGCAGTGGCCGTTCTGATCACGCCGATTGCATTCTCCATCGCCGAGGGTCTCGGCACCGACGTCAAGCCGCTCGTGCTTGCAGTCATGCTCGGCGCCAACATGAGTTACCTGACGCCTTTCGGTTACCAGGTCAACCTCATGGTCATGAATGCCGGAGGCTACAAGTTTACCGACTTCATGCGTTTAGGGTTGCCGTTGCAGATCTTTATCTGGGCGCTGTTGTCCTGGCTGCTCGCCATGGGTGTCGGGATCGACTAATGGATGAAATACTGACGAGATTTGCCGAGTTCGGCCGTTTCGCGCTGGACTATCTGCAACAGCCGGCTTTCATCGTTCAGGCGATCGTCATCCTCCTGCTGTTCGCCCTCTCCTACGTCCTGTCGCGGTGGGCGGAACCGCGACTCGAAATCAAAGCGCGTGAGATAAAAGGCTATCCCGGACTGTTGCGACTTGTCGTCGTAGTGTTGCGGCGGCTGCTGTGGATCGGCTTCGTCGTTTTCCTGACGATCGCTCTCGTACTGGTGCGCAGCGTGGACTGGCCTGACAGCGACCGGCTGCTCTCGACCACGCTCCTGCTGGCACTCGCGTGGCTCTTTATTTCGGTCGTATCGCAATTGATGCGCAGCCGCGCACTCGGCCGGATGTTTGCGGTCATCGGCTGGATTTACGTCGCAACGGTCATCCTCGGCATCACCGACAACCTTGCGGCCGTCCTCGACAGTCTCGGATTTCAGGTCGGCGAGACACGGCTGTCTGCTCTCACCTTACTCAAGGGACTGGTGGTGTTTGGCGTGCTCATGTGGCTCGCCTTCAGCGTCGGCAATTTCCTCGACCATCGCATCCGGCGCTCGAGCGAACTGACGCCGTCGCTGCGCATTCTCATCGGCAAGATACTGCGCATCACCCTGATCGTCACTGCGGCTTTGGTCGCGGTCACCACCGGATTCAATATCGACCTGACGGTATTTGCCGTGTTCGCCGGCGCGCTCGGTGTCGGCATCGGTTTCGGCCTGCAGCAGGTCGTTTCAAACTTCGTCTCCGGCATCGTCATCCTGCTCGACCGGTCGATCAAACCGGGCGACACGATCTCGCTCGGCGAGACCTTCGGCTGGGTTCAGGAACTGCGCGCCCGCTTCGTATCGGTGATTACCCGCGACGGCCGCGAGTACCTGATCCCCAACGAGGATTTCATCACGCAGCAGGTGATCAACTGGTCGTTCACCGACGAACTCGTCCGACTGGATGTCAGGTTCGGTGTTTCCTACGACGCGGATCCGCACGTTGTCCGTGACCTGGCCATCAAGGCAACGGCAGCGGTACCCCGGGTCGTTGAATCCAAAACGCCATCCTGCTGGCTGACCGGTTTCGGCGACTCGTCGCTCGATTTCCTGTTGCGATTCTGGATACGCGACCCGCAGATGGGACTCTCCGGCATCCAGGGCACCGTGCTGCTGGCCTTGTGGGACACCTTCAAGGAAAACGGCATCGCGATCCCTTATCCGCACCGCGAAGTCCTGATGAAAACGCCGGTCGAAATTCGCACGGCCCCCGCCGACGCGGGGTGACAGGAAATTGAAGGACGGTGACCCTGCGACTTTGTGGCACGCGGAGACTGGAGCGGGGAGCGCTTTGTCGCACGCGGAGACTGGAGCGGGGAGCGCTTTTCAGGAACGCCGTGAATACCTCCCTGTAGGCTTCG